>JAVHRE010000091.1:0-5716 GCA_036171495.1 Bacteroidales bacterium | reverse complement strand
AGTCCCCTTTAGGGGATTTAGGGGTTAAAAGACTTTTCGGAGTGGACTCAAATCTCTTTAATATTTTGACTTGCTTGTTGAGGATAAGCAGTATAAAATAAAGCATCATACAGATTCGTATTTTTGACAACAGTCTCGAAATATGGAGTCCTGGTTTATTGCCACGCGAATTAAATTTGTTAAACATAGAAACAGAGAGCAGGTCTATTCCCAAAAATAAAGAAATCGCCGCAATATTTTTTAAAATTAAATTTATTGAAAATTGGGGTACCGGCTTTAACAGGATGATTAATCGCTGCAAGGAGAATGGAAATCCAAAGCCAGTGTTTAGCGAAAAATCTGGAGCCTTTGTTATTGCTTTTCACAAATCGGATAAAAAAAATTGATGGCGGTGTAAATGGCGGTGTAAATGAATTGTATTTGTTCATTAAAAGTAACCCGGGGCTCAATGCAAGATAAATAAAAGAAAAGACTGGCATAAAACAAAGAACGCTTGAACGCTGGCTAATGGAACTAAAGCAATCAGAATTAATTGTTTTTAAAGGCTCAGATAAAACTGGTGGATATTTCGCAACATAAAAATGCTCAATGGCTCGAAAACATAATTGTAAATATTCCGAGTAGTGTAAGGCTCTAAATCAGTATAAAAATAGTTTATTATGAATCAGGGCGAAATTATCATACACTAGTCCGTTGGTGTTCCAAATTTTCAAATCGAAGTACTAATTGAAGATGAAACAGCGTGGCTTACTCAAGCACAAATGGCTGAATTATTTCAAACTGTATTTAAATTCTTTGTGAAATTTCTTTTCAGTGAGTTGTGAAATATAAGAAATTAGTAACAAGGTGAAAATAACATTTTAAATACCAGTTGACACAATGAATAAAATCATAAGAGTTTTAGTTAAAAAAGAAGCAATTGAACGTAGGGGTAGCAAAAAAACCGGTGGGTATTTTGCGTTGTAAAATTCACGATGGGTAGAAGAAAGGTTGGTAAATAGTTCAAGATATGTGAGAATATAATATTTATAAAAATTCAATAACTTTTGTTGTACTTCCTATTGTAACTATTTGGCAGACTTAAGTTCAGATTGTTGTTTTTTCTACATGTAAAGCAAATGTGTAATATTTTCATTACAAAATTACGTATATTTGTAAAAATATAATTACAATTATGACATTATTCCGAACTTTATATTTTGAAATATTACCACAGCTTAAACATAAAAATGCTATTGTTATTTGTGGAATGAGGCAGGTTGGAAAAACCACCTTGATGCGCCAGTTTTATAACATAACAAGCAATGCCAAATTATGGTTCGATTTTGACAATCCTCTTGATCGGATATTATTTGAAGCAGATGATTATAATTCGGTTTACTGCGAACTTCTTAAACTGGCTCAAGCTAAAGCAAGCGAGAAAATAACTGTTTTTATTGATGAAATTCAGAATTTTCCTGAAATAACAATTATCATAAAGTATTTAATTGATCATTATAGGGTTAAATTTATTCTTACAGGTTCGTCAAATTACTATTTACGCAACTTGTTTCCCGAATCTTTAAGTGGCAGGAAGTTTTTATACATTTTGCCTCCGCTATCGTTTACCGAATTTTTATATTTTAAAGGAGAAGTTTCGGAAAAAGAAATTTCAAAAACAACAAATGTAATTTCTTTAGAGAAGCATTCTCAATACTCCCATTCAAAACGAACTGTATTGTATGATGAGTTTTTGGAATTTGGTTCATTCCCTGAAGTTGTTCTTACACATGATAACAAAACAAAGACACTGATACTGAAAAATATTTTTACTTCGTTTTTCGAAAAAGATATAAAGGTGTTTTCTGAACTTAAAGACGTAAGAGAACTGCGAGACCTTATTTTGTTGTTGGCACCCAGAAATGGAAATATTTTAGATGTAACTAAATTGGCTTCTGAATTGGGCGTAAACAGAGTAAAGATATATAATTTTATTGAGTTTTTGCAGGGAATATTTTTCTTGAAACTGATTCCTAAATTTTCAAAAAGTATTGATAGAAGTATCGCAGGAGGTAAAAAAATTTACTTTTCTGATACCGGAATATTAAATCTTGTTGCAAAAGTTACAGATGGTCAATTGCTGGAGACAGCTGTATGTAACCAGCTGGCTATATATGGTGATTTATCTTTTTACAACAAAAGAAATACTTCTGAAATTGATTTTATTTGTGATAATAAAATAGCTTTTGAAGTAAAAACAAAATGCGATTTATCTGATGTTGAAAAATTAAAAAAAATATCATTTTCTCTGGGAATTAACAAGTATTATGTTGCAAGTAAGAAATATTTTACCAACGATAGTGTGATTTTTCCTCAGTTTCTATAATAAGAATTAACCGAAATAGCAACTTTCAAGGAATTCTCGGTAGTTCAAAAGGAAGTAAATCGAAATGTAAAATGTAAACTATTGCTTTATAATTTATAGATGAGCAAAGTTGAAATAGTTATATTTTCTGTAATTGATAACACCAGTTTCTAACTCGATGTTAAAATTGAAGATGAAACAGTATGGCTAACACAGGCACAGATGGTTGAATTATTTGACTCATCTAAGCAAAATCACATTTATTTCAGATTATTGATATTAAAGAGAATATTGGGAAAAAATATTAGGATTTGAATTAATTGGTTGTAATGATGATTTAAACAAAATATTTTGCTATATTTGTTTACATGAACAATCCTGAAATAAAAGCATTTATACAAGAAAACAGTCATCTTTTCTGGTACACACCGGAAGATAAAAAAGAGGATATTAGTCTTGAATTTTTAGTGGAAACCATTTTAAATTATGGCAGTTTGGAAGAAATTAAAAAAATGATCGGGATTATTGGAATAAAAGAAATAGCAAGAATATTTTTTAGTGCAGAAGGTAGAAAGAAAATGAATTATTATCCGGATATATTTAATTATTTTTCATTGTTTTTTAAACGATATGCATAAAGAGATTTTGTCAGAGAAGCAAGTTGAATTACTTCCGCTTGTAAAACAATTTATTCGTGAGTATTATCTGGTTGGAGGAACAGCGATTGCTTTGCATATCGGGCATCGGCGCTCCATTGATTTTGACCTTTTTAAGTATTCCGAGTTAAAGCCAAAAAATATTGTTTCAAAAATTGCTGAATCTAAATTTTTATTCCAGATAACAAGAAGAGTTACAGAGCAAATAAATGTTAACATAAATAATGTGAAGTTTACTTTTTATGAATACCCATTTAAGGTTGAAGCAAAACTTAAATTTGAGGATATTCTTAAATTACCTGAACTTATAGATTTAGCAGCGATGAAAGCCTATGCACTGGGTCGCCGGTCAAAATGGAAGGATTATGTTGATTTGTATTTTATTTTGAAAGATTATTATTCAATTCAACAAATATCCGACAAAGCCAAGGTAATATATGATCAGTTATTTTCTGAAAAACTTTTTAGAACACAGCTTGCTTATTTTGAAGATATTGATCATTCAGAACAGGTGGAATATCTCATACCGGCGATTCCTGCAGAAGAAATTAAAACCTTTTTAATTGACAAAGCCACAGATCTTGATTTTTAAAAACTGTTGTTGAATAATGATTATGTGTCTCAACCTAGAAACAAACTCATAGCAGAAATTTTTAAGGCGAGTGGGTTGATTGAAAAATACGGTTCAGGTATTAAACGAGTGCTAAATGCTTTTAAGGATTATGGGCTTAAGCAACCTGAATTTCGAATGATGGAGAGTGGTTTTAGAGTAAAGATTTTTGCGATAAATCATTCTGGACTTAATGAAAATGTCACAGAAAAAAGGCAGAAAAGAATATTGCAATTGATTAAAAAAACAATAAAATTTCGACAACAGAAATTGCAAAATTAACAAATGTTGTAAGAAGAATGGTTGCCAGAGATGTTGATTATCTAAAAGAAAAAGGGTTTATTAAACGCATTGGCACAGACAAAGGCGGTTGTTGGAAACTAACAATTTGATTTCTTGTTAAAAAAAATCAGGGGCTTAACGCCAAGCAATTAAAAGAAAAGACCAAAATACCACAAAGAACACTTGAGCGTTGGCTAAAGGAACTAAAGCAATCAGCGTTAATAGAATTAAAGGGTTCAGATAAAACAGGTGGCTATTTTGCGATATTAATTTAGAATTAATAAAAAGTCGAAATAAAATATTCCAAGTAGTGTGAGACTTTAATTCAGTGAAAAATGATTTTATTATGAATCAAGGAGAAATAATTTTATATCAACCCGATAACACCTCTTCACTACTCTAAGTGCGCATTGAAGACGAAACTGTATGGCTTACACAGACACAGATGGTTGAATTATTTAACTCATCCAAGCAAAATATTAGTCTGCATATAAATAATATTTTTAAAGAAGGAGAATTAAACATAAACTCAGTTGTCAAGTATTCCTTGACAGCTGCCTCTGATGGGAAAAAATATAATATTACATTTTACAACCTTGATGTATTTATTTCTGTTGGTTACCGCGTGAAATCAAAGCGTGGTACTCAATTCCGTATCTGGGCAAATAAAGTTTTAAAGGAATACTTATTAAAAAGATATGCTATAAGCCATAGAGTCGAACGCCTTGAAAATAAAGTATATTCTTTAGAACAAAAATCAAACGAATTTGATTTATTGATAAAAACAGGCTTGCCTCCCCATGAAGGCATTTTCTATGACGGTCAGATATTCGATGCATATAGTTTTGTTTCAAAGCTGATTAAATCAGCAAAAAGTTCAGTTATTCTTATTGATAATTATATTGACGAATCAGTATTAACCATCCTGGCAAAAAGGAAACCAGGTGTAATAGTAAGTGAGATAAAATATTCTTTTAATTTAATTTAAAATGTGCTAATTTTGGAATAATGTAAATTATATTGGAATGGAAGATAAAATTAATTATTGGACAGACTTATCAGATTATGATTATGAAACAGCAGAGGCAATGCTGACCAGTAAACGTTTTTTATACGTTGGATTTATGTGCCATCAGACAATTGAAAAAATATTCAAGGCTTTTTACTGTAAGGTAAAAAAAGATATTCCACCATTTTCACATAGCTTATCTTTACTTGCAAAAAAAGGAGAGTTTTACGATTTGTTTGACGAGTCTCAAAAAGATTTTATAGACCAAATTGAGCCATTAAATATTGAAGCAAGATATCCGTCATACAAAGAACGGTTATTAAAAAGCCTTAGTGAATCAAAATGTACAGAAATTATATTAGAAACAAAAAAACTTCAGGTATGGATCAAATCGAGGCTATAAATAAGGTACAACAATATAAACTTTTATTGATGAATTATTTCGATTTAGATAAAGTTTATTTATTTGGCTCTTATGCTAAAAATACAAATAAAACAGATAGCGATATTGATGTTGCAATTATTGTAAATCAGTTAACAGGAGATTATTTCTCAACCACGCCTATTCTGTGGAAATTACGAAGACAGATTGATGACAGAATTGAACCTATTTTGTTTGAAAAAGGGAATGATAAAAGTGGATTTATTGATGAGATTCAAAGATATGGTATTGAAATAATTTAAATCAGTGAGACTTTCATTTTGAGAAACAAAATTATTTAGTCGAACTGATCCTGAGCAAGCCTGTTCTGAGTGTAACAAAGTATAATTAAATTCAACCTATAATCCAATAATCTCAGCCGTCATCAGTCATC
>JAVHRE010000090.1:0-1149 GCA_036171495.1 Bacteroidales bacterium | reverse complement strand
AATGTTTTAATAAGTTCTAATTCCATTCCGCCACGCCATTTGGTTTTTTTTATAATGTTATGACAAAGTTTAAGCATTTCCTGATCATCAAGAGTAATTCCGCCCCAAGCTTTTCCTTTATCAGTAATATATTGCTTTCGCATAGGAACCGCGCCAACGGTATTTCCTTTTCCATCGCCAAGTGCAATTACGTTAACTTCTGTTCCCCTAATAAATTGCTGAATAATAATTGGTACGCCCCATTTTGTTGCTATTTTATTAAAATAAAGTGAAACTTGCTCGGGATTAAATGCAACATAAGCGTCGTAAAATTTACCTTTTACTAAAAGCGGGTACGAAAATTCAGGAGTTAATGAATTTATTTCTGAAATGCTATTAATAGGTTTGCTATGTGGAACGTGAACTCCATATTTTTTCCCAAATTCCGGTAAATTTGTTTTATGGCGTTCTTCGAATTGTTTCAAAGTTGGAAGCCAAGTTCCAATTCCCATTTCATGCAATTTTTCTTCAAAAGAAATAAATGAATAAAGTTCAGCATCGAAGTTTGGAATAAGAACGTCAATTTTTTCTTTAGAGTGAATATAAGCTAAACGTTGTAATAATTGAACACTGCCAATTGAAGGGTAAGGAATCTGATAAACTTTATCAACAACATCGTGCATATAAATTCCTGGTTCAAGGTTTTCATAAGCTAAGCCGATAATGCGGACATCAAAAATTTTTGATTCACGCAAAGCCCTGATAACAGGAACTCCTGGACCAGGGTTATCGGTATTGTTAAGTCCAGATACGGCTACTGTTATTTTACTTTTCTTCATGTTCTTCGAGCATATTATATAAACGGAGCATTGCCATAAAATCAAGGTAACTACGTTCAAATGTTGAGTCATCAACATCGTAATTTTCTAATATAACTTTTTTAATTTCTTTTTCCGTTTTACCTTCTTTAAATAAGGTAAGTATTTCAACTGCAGTTGGGTTTAGCGAAAAAGAATCACCAGTTGTTGGGTCGAAAATGAATCCTGTTTCACTTACAGCAATTTTCTTTTTTAACTTCATAATTAATTATTTAGAAATTTATTGATGCAAAGATAAGTTGTAAATGATATGATTAAGTTATATAATTTGGTGAAAAAGTTATAAAATTTT
>JAVHRE010000089.1:0-5757 GCA_036171495.1 Bacteroidales bacterium | reverse complement strand
AAGTGTTTCAAGCTAAAAATTAATTTTTAGCTTGACGCCAATGCGCAAAAGCGGGAATCTCCCAAAAACGGGAACGAAGAATAAACAGGGAATTCCCGCCTGCGCGGGAATGACGGCTCAAAAAAACAGTGTCTCGCCAAATGGCGAAAGCGTCCGCTTGAACGATAGGATTGATTTATATGGCATTATAATAATTGTTAACATTAATATATGGTTTTAAGTAAAATCTTACGTAACATCAGTTAATAATTAATGCGAATCAAGGATTGGGTTATCTTAACCAAATAGAATGCAGATAACGCAGATAAACATGATAAACACAGATAAAACAAAAAAATATTTGACACTAATTTCACTAATCATAATAAACAATAATTCGTGCAATTCGTGTCCATATCTTATTTAATCATAACAATCAGCGTCATCAGTGTTCCATTTCTATTTTAACTCTTGATTGGCATAATTAGTTAATTTATACTAACAGAAGTGCGATTATATTAAATTTATTTTGCTATTTAGATTTATTCTAATTAACTTTGTCCCTTAACGTCGGGAAATATTTGTCAAAAAATCATGGAAAACGAAAAAAATAAAATTATTTCTGAAGTAACTGAAAACGAATATAAATATGGATTTGTTACAAATATAGAAACTGATTCAATTACAAAAGGTTTAAGCGAAGATGTAGTAAAAATTATCTCATCGCGAAAAAACGAACCTGAATTTATGCTCGAATGGCGATTAAAAGCTTATGAATATTGGTTAAAAATGAAAATGCCTACTTGGGCACATTTAACAATACCAGAAATTAATTATCAGGATATTATATTTTACTCAGCTCCAATACAAAGTGCAAAATTAAATTCGTTAGACGAAATTGACCCCGAACTTAAAGCTACTTTCGACAAGCTCGGAATTCCTTTGGATGAACAAAAAAAATTAAGCGGAGTTGCTGTTGACGCTGTAATGGACAGTGCATCAATAAAAACAACTTTTAAAGAAAGTTTAGCAGACCTTGGAATTATTTTTTGCTCAATGAATGAAGCTATACGTGAACATCCCGATTTAATTAAAAAATATTTAGGCTCTGTTGTTCCATATACCGATAATTTTTTTGCAACATTAAATTCTGCAGTTTTTAGCGATGGTTCTTTTGTTTATATTCCAAAAGGAGTCCGCTGTCCTATGGAACTTTCTACTTATTTCAGAATAAATGCCGAAAATTCGGGGCAATTTGAGCGAACATTAATTATTGCCGACGAAGGAGCTTATGTAAGTTATTTAGAAGGTTGTACCGCTCCAAAACGCGACAAAAATCAATTGCATGCTGCTGTAGTTGAGCTTGTTGCTTTAAAAGATGCCGAAATTAAATATTCTACAGTGCAAAATTGGTATCCCGGTGATAAAAATGGAAATGGTGGTATTTTTAATTTTGTTACAAAACGTGGAATTTGCAAAGAAGATAATTCTAAAATTTCGTGGACTCAAGTAGAAACAGGCTCTGCAATAACATGGAAATATCCAAGTTGTATATTAAAAGGCGATAACACTTCGGCTGAATTTTATTCTGTTGCTGTAACAAATAATCATCAACAAGCTGATACAGGTACTAAGATGATACACATTGGCAAAAACACTAAAAGCAGAATTGTCTCAAAAGGAATATCGGCAGGTTATGGTCAGAACAGCTATCGAGGTCTTGTTAAAATTCTAAAAAATGCCGAAAATGCACGAAATCATTCGCAATGCGATTCGCTTTTGCTTGGAAATAATTGCGGGGCTCACACTTTTCCTTATATTGAAGTTGATAATAAAGAAGCAATTGTAGAACACGAAGCAACAACATCAAGAATTGGTGAAGACCAAATTTTTTATTGTAATCAACGAGGTATATCTACAGAAGATGCAATTGGACTTATTGTTAATGGTTATGCACGTGAAGTGTTAAAACAATTACCAATGGAATTTGCTGTTGAAGCACAAAAACTTTTGCAGATTAGTTTGGAAGGAAGTGTGGGGTAAGAAAGTGAAAAGTGAAAAGTTAAAACAATAAACAATGAACTTTTTTAAACATAGAACAATGAAATTGCTAAATTGTTAAATTGTTAAGCCGTTAAGTTACTAAATGGTTAAATGTCCCCCTTTTTGAAGGGGGTAGGGGAATGAAAATAATGAAACAATAAACAATGAACTTTATAAACAGTAAACAAATGTTAAGCATTAAAAATTTAAAAGTATCAATTAATGGTATGCCAATATTAAAAGGTATAAACCTCGAAGTAAAAGCAGGTGAGGTGCATGCCATAATGGGACCAAATGGTTCTGGTAAAAGCACTCTTGCTGCTGTTCTTGCCGGACGTGACCTTTTCGAAATTACAAGTGGTGAAATTACTTTTGAAGGAAAAAATTTACTTGAAATGTTGCCCGAAGACCGCGCAAGAATGGGCATATTTTTAGGCTTTCAATATCCTATCGAAATTCCCGGTGTTAGCATGGTAAATTTTATGAAAACTGCCGTTAACGAAATACGTAAGTATAAAAATTTACCGCTATTAAACTCTTCAGATTTCTTAAAATTTATGAGAGAAAAAAAGGAACTTGTTGAAATAGATTCTCAACTTACTAATCGTTCGGTAAATGAGGGGTTTTCGGGTGGCGAGAAAAAGAAAAACGAAATTTTTCAAATGGCAATTTTAGAACCAAAATTAGCAATATTAGACGAAACTGATTCGGGATTAGACATTGATGCACTTAGAATTGTAGCTAATGGGATAAATAAACTTAAACATGCAGATAATGCAACAATTGTAATTACTCACTATCAACGATTACTCAATTATATTGTTCCCGACATTATACACGTTTTATATAACGGGCAAATTGTTAAAACTGCCGGTAAAGAACTTGCATTAGAACTCGAAGAAAAGGGTTACGATTGGATTAAAAAAGAATTTGCAGTTTAATTTTGATTTATGAACAACGACACACAAACATATTTTGGCAAAAACGTTCTTGTTGATGAATACAATAAGAATTTCTCTGAAATATTTAAACAAACTCCTGATTTTATCAATAAAATAAGGCAAAATTCGCTTAATGAGTTTGATAAAATAGGGTTCCCGTCAAAAAAAGATGAACGTTACAAATATACAAATATAGAATCGGCATTTTTAGGTGCTTATAAACGTCAGTATTCGCAACAGGAGTTATCAATTGATGTTAAAGAGGTTTTTACTTGTGATGTTCCTGAATTAGAAAATCATTTATTGCTTGTAAACGGTTGGTTTTATGGTAACGAAAAAAAAATAGTAAAGCACCCAAACGGAGTAATAATTGGAAGTTTGATAGAAGCATCTAAACAATACCCGGAAATTGTTCAAAAATATTATGGAAAAAATTTATCGCAGCAAAAAGACTCGTTAGCATTGTTAAATATGGCATTTGCTCAGGACGGACTTTTTGTTTATTTGCCAAAAAATGTTGTTATAACCGAACCAATTCAGCTTATTAATTTAATTGTTGCAACCGAAGACCTTATGGTTCAGCCTTATAATTTAATAATTGCCGAAGAAGCAAGTTCTGCAAACATTGTTATATGCGACCATAGTTTAAATCCACACCCATTTTTACTTAATAGCACTTCAGAAATTATTGCAAATAAAAATTCCAAACTCGAAATTTATCGTCAACAAAATGCACACGACCATTCGGTGCAAATTACCAATACATTTATTACTCAAAAAGAAAATAGCTTTGTAAATTCTGTAAATGTTACTTTGCACGGCGGAACTGTTCGTAACAATTTGTATATTAGTTTAGATGAAGCATATTCTCAAAGTAAATCTTATGGGTTGTGGCTTGCCGATAAAACACAACATATTGATAATAACACATTTGTGCATCATGTTGCTCCATCATGCGAAAGCTTACAACTTTATAAAGGAATTATAGACAATTCCTCAACTGGAATTTTTTCGGGAAGAATTTTGGTTGATAAAAAAGCCCAGAAAACAGTTGCTTTCCAATCAAATAAAAATTTATTGCTAACAAATGATGCAAAAGTTCGTTCAAAACCTCAACTCGAAATATATGCCGACGATGTTAAGTGTAGCCATGGTTCTGCTACTGGTCAACTCGACGAAGATGCGATGTTTTATTTGCGTTCGCGAGGCATCTCGAAAAAAGAAGCTTGTCAACTTTTAATGCAAGCATTTGCAGATGAGGTTACTAATAAAATTTTAGTAGAACCACTTCGCAAAGAGATGAATGAATTAGTCGAAAAACGTTTGCGTGGCGAGCTTTCACGCTGTAACAGATGTAAAGTAAATTGTGGTTAAAATTGAATTAATTTGTGATTGTAAGAAAACGAAATTTCTTTATAACATTGATTACAATTAATTTTTTTTATTTATTCTATTAGGATTTTTATTAATAAATTCTTTCCAGCTTTTTGCTGAACCAACCTTATTTGTGTTTACAGGAGTTTGAAAAAAGTGACAAATTGCTGCACCTAATGCATCGGTAGCATCTAAATATTTTGGCATTTCACTAATTTTTAATATCTTTTGCAGCATCGAAGCTACCTGTTCTTTTGATGCATTACCGTTTCCTGTAATACTTTGTTTAATTTTACGGGGAGCATATTCAAAAACGGGAATTGAGTGTGAAATCGCAGCAGCAATGGCAGTCCCTTGAGCTCGCCCGAGTTTTAACATTGATTGAACATTTTTTCCATAAAAAGGTGCTTCAATAGCCAATTCATCAGGATGATATTCGTTTATTAAACCCGATACTCGTTCAAAAATATGTTTTAATCTAACAAAATGGTCATCGAGTTTTTTTAATTCAATTACACCAATTGAAATTATTAATGGTTTGTTTTGTTTAATTTCAATAATGGCATAACCCATTATATTTGTTCCGGGGTCTATTCCTAATATTATTTTATCGGCTGACATTCAAATAATGTTAATTTTAAAACGCTTTTTTGAAATTTGTTTTTGATAAAATTATGCCCAAAATTATAAGAAATAATCCAGCAACTGTTGTTAAATGAATTTTCTCGTGCAAAAATAACGATATAAAAAAAATTGAAATAAATGGCGAAAGATACACTAATGAGCTTATTTTCTCGGGCGATGATGAGTATCGTAAAGCTGTTAACCACAGCACAAAAGTAATTCCCATTTCAAAAATACCAACATAAATAGCTGCAAATAATGAAGTTGGATTACCTATTTTTACTTTCTCAAATAAAAGATGATAAATGGAAATATAAATTGCTCCAAACAAAAAATTCAAAAATAATTTTTGAGTTTCTTGCCTTTTATCTCTCATATTCAGCAACCAAAAAATTGCCCAAATAATTGAACTGCCCGTTGCAAGAATTACACCCAATGGATTTTGTATATTAAAATTAAACTTTCCTTGCGATGAAATAACAAATACTCCAATGATGCAAATTATTAATGCAGATATAGCTTTAAAAGATATTTTTTGTCCTAAAAATGGTGCCGACAGTATTACTAAAACAACGGGCCAAGTATAATTTAAAGGTTGTGCAATTTGAGCAGGTAACAAACTATATGCTTTTAATAAAATCATATAATATAGAAATGGATTTAAAAACCCAAGAATTGCAGAATTTGCATATTGTTTAATTGAAACATTAATGGAATTGTTAAAATTATTTCTAATTAATAATAAAAATAACAGAACAATTGCACTAGTTAATGTGCTTATTAATAGTAAATTTGC
>JAVHRE010000088.1:3725-5768 GCA_036171495.1 Bacteroidales bacterium | reverse complement strand
TGTGGCATATATTTGTTCTTTAACATTTTAAACTGGCTGTGTAGTTACTAAAATAAATTTACCCTTATTGCATTACGATTTTTTTTAACATGGATATATTGATTAATAATAAGTTTAAAACCATAGGACTTACGCAAAAAAAACAATATGACACGAATTACACTAATAAAAAATAAGTTATTGGGTTATTTAGTTATTGAAAAAATCACTTCATATTAACTTAATAACTTAATAACAAATAACTTAATAACCATAACAAAGTGTCAAAAATAAACTTCTGCGTAAGTCCTAAAACCATTATAATAAAATGATGTAACTTTGTGATTGATAATTTTACAAATGATTTCCAAAAACCACATATCAATATTTCTTTTGTTAATTATTTTGATATTTTCATGTAAAAGCAAATCAGATGTTGATGGTTACACAAAAACACAAAGTGGAATTTATTATAAATTACTTCAAATTGGCGAAAACACACGTAAACCAAAAAATGGAGAATTTATAACATTTCACATTAAATATTTTACAGGCAGCGATTCTATGTTTTTTGATGCTGTTAGAAGCATTAAATATACTCCCCCACCATTTTCCGGAGCAATTCAGGAATGTTTTACAATGCTTGCCCAGTTGGATAGCGCATCGTTTTTTATAAATGCCGACAATTTTTTTTATAAAACATTAAAAGCACCTCTGCCAAAATTTTTACCTCCACAAAGCTATTTTAAAGTAAATATGAAAATATTATCGGTTAATTCACCCGAAGAATTCAAAAAAGACAAGGAAGAATTTTTAAGCTGGATTGATGACTTTGGCAAATACGAACAAGCTGTATTAAAGCACTTTATAGAAAATGAGCAGATAAATGTAAATCCTTCTCAAACTGGAATTTATAGAATTGACATAAAAAAAGGGGATGGTAAAAAAGTCGAAATAAACGACACCGTTACAGTAAATTACGAAGGAAGATTTTTAAATGGTAAAATTTTCGACAGCACAAAAAAACGAAATGAACCTTTTCAATTTGTTTATGGAACAGAAATGCAAGTTGTTAAAGGACTTGAAGAGGCTATTGGCACAATGCAACAAGGCGACCATGCTCTTTTTATTATGCCATCGAAACTTGTATTCGGTAAAATAGGTTCATCAAATGGAGCTATTCCGGCATACACCTCGGTTATTTTTGAAGTTGAGTTACTTGATGTTAAATAGTTATTTAGTGCTTACAAGAAAATTATATTATCTAAAATTTTCAATGATTTTTTGCCCTAAATCCCTAAAGGGAAATCATTGAAAATCAATGCTCCCTTTAGGGTCGGGGCAAACATTGATTTTATAAACAGGCGTTTTCTTTATTGCTCTATTAAGTTATTAGGTTATTAAGTTATTGGGTTATTAAGTTATTAGGTTAATTTTAAAACATATTATCTTTATCAAATTATTTTAAAATATTATGACGGTAATAAACGAAAATAAAATAAATGCAGAAGTGGTTTTAAAGGTTGCTGAATTAATGGCAGTTGCGGCACAAACAGCACCAAAAGCCCGGGGAAACGACAATCTTGAAATTGCAATTGTTACTGATAAAACTATTAAAATGCTTTCGGAAACAATGCTCGAAATAGGTAAAAAACATAAAATGGATTTTTTTATTCGTGATGCTGAAAACATTATTAAATCGCCTGCAATTATGATAATTGGCACACACATTAAAACTCAGGATATAAAAAAATGTGGAATGTGTGGTTTTAAAGATTGTTCCGAAAAAAAGAAATTTGTTAATACTCCTTGCGTTTTTAATGCAAACGATTTAGGTATTGCAATTGGCTCTGCGGTTTCGGTTGCGGCTAATCATCACATTGATAATCGCGTTATGTTTAGTGTTGGACAAGCTGCAATAAAACTCGAATTATTAGGAAAAGATGTAAAAATCGCCTTTGGAATACCACTTTCAGCTACTTCAAAAAATCCATTTTTCGACAGACCTACCATTAAAAATTTATGATTTATGATTTATGATTTAGGATTAATGATTTAGGATTA
>JAVHRE010000088.1:0-3625 GCA_036171495.1 Bacteroidales bacterium | reverse complement strand
ACGATTTAGGATTAACGATTTAGGATTAACGATTTAGGATTAACGATTTAGGATTAACGATTTAGGATTTGAAATATGATTTAAAAATGAATAAAATACTTTTTATAGATTCTGCTCACCCAATTTTAAAACAAAAGTTAGAAGACAATGGTTTTGTGTGCGATTTTTTTGAAGGCATTGATTATAAAAAAGTTTCAGAAATAATTCACAATTATACAGGTATTATAATAAGAAGCCGAATAACACTCGACAAAGAAATTTTATCTAAAGCAAAAAAACTTCGATTTATTGGCAGAGTTGGTGCTGGGCTTGAAAGTATTGATACCGAATTTGCAAAGCTAAAAAATATTGAATGCATTAATTCACCCGAAGGTAGTTGCGATGCAGTTGGCGAGCAAGCAATAGGATTATTGTTATCACTTTTAACAAATATCAATAAATCAAATTCTGAAATAAAAGAAGGTAAATGGCTACGCGAAGAAAACAGAGGAACAGAAATTAAAGGGAAAATAGTTGGTATTATTGGTTACGGAAATATGGGAAGTGCTTTTGCGAAAAAGCTATCCGGATTTGAGACTAATGTTATTTCTTATGATAAATACAAAACAAATTACAGTGATGGTTACACAAAAGAAGTTACATTAAATGATATTTTCGAGCAATCTGATATTGTTAGCCTGCATATTCCTTTAACAGAAGAAACAAAATACATGATTAACAGTAAATTCATTAATAAATTCAAAAAAAACATTTACTTAATAAACACTTCACGTGGTCTGGTAGTTGAAACAGAAAGTCTTTTAAATGCAATAGACACAGGAAAAGTTAAAGGTGCCGGGCTTGATGTAATTGAGTATGAAGAATCTTCGTTTGACAAAATGGATTTAAACAATATGCCTCCAACATTTTATTATTTAATTAACAATCCTAAAGTAATTATTACCCCACACTCAGCAGGCTGGACGCACGAATCGAAAATTAAATTAGCCGAAGTTCTTGCCAATAAAATAATTTCGTTTTCAAAGAAAATGGGAATTGTTTAATGAAATGGAATAACGGGCGAGGCTTGTTATAGCTGGGCATTTAGTCGCAGTCGGTGTCAAACCGCTAAGAAAATCATTCTTTGTTATATTTGTCAATTTGCTACTCATTGCACGGTGTTGTGATAAGTGGTGTTAGCTTTTAGACCGTTATTATTTTGCTCAATATTCAAAAGTTTCAAATTTGCAGCAATGTAATTTAGTCCGTGTGTCAGAGCGGGACGGGCTGGAAAGCTCTTTGGCAAAATTTGGTTTAAGCGATTGTTTTGTGCGTTTTGCCAATGTGCTTGACAGCGTAGGGACGGGAGCGTTGATTTTTTCATTTTCCTTTTTAATATTTTTTTAAGTTGTTAAAGTTTCATTATTTCCAGCAAATAGTTTTAATTGTTGTTTATCCGCTTCTTTCTTTTGTCTGTGATGTTTACCCTCTGGTGTTTCAATTGGTTTATCGTTTTCAAAATATTTGTTTACCCTTTGAACATCATATCCAATAATATTTTCTAATCCTTCATTATCAATTTTTTTTCTTATAACAAGAAAACAATTAATTGAAGTACCGTTTTTAAATTGAATCTTTCCATTTTGAACAAGAGATTTGAATTCTTTAGACTTCATATTAAAAGGAATAGTGGTGTCGTTATAAATCCCCATCCATTTATAATTTCCCTTTTTTAATACAGGCGAAATAATTTCAATAATGGCATTGTCAATTTCAATTGGTTCTAAGTCATCACTAATTAGAACAAATTCTTTAAAGTTTTTACGATAAACGGTTTTTTCTTCTGATACTTGAGTTTTTAATTCATCTTTTATAACAAATGACACCTTATTTACTTTGTTGTATTTTTCGAGAGTTTCATAAAAATTAGACTTCTTTTTTTTAATTACTGTGTTTTTATTTAAAAGTTGATTATTGTTTTGAATTTCTTGTTTTAATTTTTCGATTTCAAGTTTTAGCTTTTCTTTTTCAAGTTCTTTAAATTCTTTGTCTTCAAATATTCTTTCAATTAATTTTTCTGTAACTTTTGAAATAGAAGTCGAAATTGGAGTAATGAAAACACCTGCCATTAAAGCAACAATTATTGCAGTTGTTATTACAGCTTTTTTATTTTCCTCTTTAGCAATTATTTTGAACCACCTTCTTAACCCTCCATCAGCTAAAGGTTCAGTTTCGATAACTATTTCGGCATTGAAAGTTAATGCAATTTGTTTTAATACCCCCAAAAATTCATATTCACACCTGTTTTGAATAACCGCATCCATAGTGTGTGACTCGTCGTTAAACCAGTAATGCAGCTCTAAAGTGTTTCCATTTAGAAGCGAAATATTATTTTCTTTTGACATTTTATATTTATTTAAATCAAATATTTATGAAAAGTATAGCTAATAAAAAGTTTTATTTTTCAATAATTTTAATTTCATCTTCTGTCAAGTCGTAGAGCTGATAAACGATTTCATTTATTATGCTTTCGCAATAATCAATCTTACTTTCAATTTGTGACACTTTTGTTTGAAGTTTTGTTTCTGCTTTTTCTTCATTCAGTTTTAGTAACTGTTCAACGAGTTTTACAATTTTTTCTTGTGTGCTGTTGTTTGGAATATTAAAAGGAAGTTTTTTTACATTGATGATTTTAACTTGTGCAAATGCTCTGCCTTCTTCGTTTACGCTTTTTGAATAGTAGTAATTTAGAAGTTTCGAATTGAAAATTCCTAAAACACATTTAAGGTCAATGTTAAAATCATTTTTTGCAATTATTACGTGAACGGTTTTGTCATTATGATATTTATTTGTTTCTATCATACCAACCAAACTGCTTGAAGTCTGCCGATAAATCAACTTTGGAGAGGTTTCTAAAATTGCAGATGTAAATCTGAAAATATCATTTTCGTTTAAATACTTTTCGTAGTTGTGTCGCAAATATTGAGTAGGTTCTTCAATTTTGTAACGATTAAAATTACTCCCTTTGATATAAGGAATATCTCTTTCGTTTTCTTTCTTCCCTTTGTATAAAATTCTACTGCCGATTGATTCGCCTCTTTGTTTTCCTCTACCTATTGACCAATAGTTGTAACCAACATCTTTTATTGTGAAATAGTCATCAAATGTTTTGAACTTGTCTAACTTCTGAATGAGTGTGTCTTTGAAAACATAAATTTCAGAACCTGATTTTATAGTAGATTTGATTGTATTCAAATCAGATTTCATTACCCAACTTTTGTTGGGTTTGTCGTTTGAAATATTGAAAATGCAAGTGAAAACATTTGCAGAGTTAAATACCAATTTGTTTCCAAAATCTACTACTTCATTTATTCTGTATTCATTGAGTAATTGTCGCAAAGTTTTAAAGTAATCGCCATTAATAAAACTGTTTGGAGTAATCATTGAAAAAGCTCCTTTTGGTTTTAATAGTTTAAAACATTTGGAAATAAAAGCAACATACAAGTCGTTGTTCCTTTGGAAAACTGGATAAACTGTTTCAAGATATTTTTTCACTTCATCGTTGAACACAATTACATAAGGCGGATTTCCAATTACGGCATCAAAGCCACCTTGCTTAAATATTTCTGGAAAATTATTTTGCCAA
>JAVHRE010000087.1:0-5806 GCA_036171495.1 Bacteroidales bacterium | reverse complement strand
CTGCAAGAAAACATATAAATTTGCTCTTATTTAGTTCAATTGTTTCATTGTTATTTAACCATTTCCCCTTTGATAAGGGGGACTAAGCAATTTAACAATTGACAGCAAATATCTCTTTTTAAGTAGTTTTCTTACAAACACTAAATAATAACCTTTAGGACTTACGCAGAAGTTTATTTTTGACACTTTGTTATGGTTATTAAGTTATTTGTTATTAAGTTATTAAGTTAATATGAAGTGATTTTTTCAATAACTAAATAACCCAATAACTTATTTTTTATTAGTGTAATTCGTGTCATATTGTTTTTTTTGCGTAAGTCCTAACCTTTATAATTTGTAAAGAATGATTTTATAATTGGTGTTATACCGCTTCTGTCCAATTTTGCAAAAATCGGACAGCGGCATAACCGACTGTAAGGCATCTTCCGCCAAAGCGGAATCTGCCGACATTCAGTATATGTGTAATCAAATTTTATCATTCAAATTGTAGTAGAATCAAAAAAAATAAAAATATTTATTTAAAATATTTAATAAACATTCTTATCTTTACAATTCTAAATTTTGTAAAAAATAAATTAAAATTAAAATAAATTAATATGAATTTTGTAATATCCAGTTCAGAATTATTTGCTCATTTGCAGTCAATTAAGCAAGTAATAAGTTCAAAAAATTCCTTACCTATTCTCGACAATATTTTGTTTCAGATAGACGGGAAAAATCTTCAATTAACAGCTTCCGATTTGGAATCAACTTTAATTACCAATTTAGAGCTTGCAAATGTTGAAGGTGAAGGAGTAATAGCAATTGAAGCAAAAAGATTGCTCGATATTTTAAAAGAATTTTCGGAGCAACCACTTACTTTTAACATTGCTCCTGAAACTTTTAAAGTAGAAATGCTATCGCAAAATGGTAAATTTGAGTTAATTGGTCAGGATGGAAACGATTTTCCGAAATTACCGGCTATTAAAAAAGGAAAAGGTTCAAAAATTTCTTTAAGTGCTGAACTGCTATTGAGTGGAATAAATAAAACCATTTTTGCTACTGCCGAAGACGAACTTCGCCCCGTAATGAATGGTATTTTTATAGAAATCAGTCCCGAAGAACTTCGATTTGTTGCTACCGATGCACACAAACTTGTTAGATACAAAAGATTTAATGTCGCAACAGATATCACTTCATCATTTATACTTCCAAAAAAACCGGCATCTTTACTAAAAAATTTAATTACAAAAGGTGCAATCGAAGTAGAAGTTGAATTTGACGAAAAAAATGCTTTCTTCACAATTTTATCAAATAAATTAATTAGCCGATTAACAGAAGGAAATTATCCCGCATACAATTCTGTTATTCCTGTTGATAACCCCAATAAACTTACCGTTGACAGAGTTGAGTTAATAAACAGTTTAAAACGTGTAAACGTTTTTTCAAATCAAGCAACAAATTTAGTTCGATTGCAAATTACCGGCAATCAATTAACTATATCGGCACAAGATATTGATTTTTCTATATCTGCTGTTGAAAGAATCCCTTGCACATTCGAAGGCGAAGCAATGGAAATAGGCTTTAAATCATTATTTTTAATGGATATATTATTAAATTTATCTTCAACTGATGTTTGTTTCGAACTTTCCGACCCATCTCGTGCCGGAATTATTCTTCCAGCTAACAACGACAATAAAGATGAAGATATTTTAATGCTTATTATGCCAATGATGTTAAACGAAAACTAAATATTATATTATTTTATTACAGGAAACCAATAGGTTTCCTTTTTTTTTAAATTAAAAAAAGATGAAAAAAGTTATTTTTGTATTGTTAATCTTCACATTAAATATAAATTTTATATTTGCACAACAAAATGTTTTGGTTGAAAACGACCTCGAAAAACAAGCTAATAAAGATTGGCAAAACACTAATTATAAGTTAGCAGCAGCATCTTACGAAAAACTTATTACAATTAATCAAAATAATACCGATTACAAATACCGCTTTGGGGTTTCAAATTTTTTAGCCGGTTTTGATATTGATAAAACATTAAAAGCATTAGAGCCGCTAATTGGTAATAAAAACGTTACTACCGATGTTATATATTGGGTAGCTCAGGCATATATGTATAAATATGAATTTAACGATGCAATTGATATGTTTAATACATATATTAATTCTGAAAACACTAATAAAGAAATAGTTGCAGAATCAAAGCATTTTATAGAAATGTGTGAATCTGCTAAAAAATTAATGAACAAACCTGTAAATGTTTCTTTTGAAAATTTAGGCTCAAATATTAATTCTACATCTAACGATTTTAATCCTTTTGTACCAAGTAACGAAGAGTTTCTGGTTTTTACTTCTGATAAAAAATTTGACCAGAATACAAAAATGTTCGACCAGAATATTTATATAAGTTATCCCGACAAAGAAAGTTGGACTTTTGCTACGCCATTACAATATATAAATACTGATGATAACGAAAAAACTGTTGGGTTAAGCAACGATGGTAAAAAACTTTTTGTTTGTGGAAATTTTTCTAACGCATACAGCGAAGTAGATATGGCTTTGTTAAAAAGTAAACTTTTTAAATTTGAAACAGTTAACGATTGGTTTCATCCACTTGCAAACAAATTAACTTCCGGAGCATGTATTTCATCAGATAATAACACTATTTATTTATCGCAAATTAAAGACGATAGCAAAGGTAAATACGATATATATATGTATCGTAAATTACCAAATGGAACTTGGGGACCTTCAAAAAATTTAGGTGATATTATTAATACTCCTTATGATGAAATATGCCCTAATATTTCACCCGATGGAAAAACTCTTTATTTTGCCAGTAACGGACCTAATAGTATGGGCGGATTCGACATTTTTGCTTCATACTTAAATGAAATTACAGGCGATTGGACACCACCAATAAATCTCGGTTATCCAATTAATACTCCCGGTGATGATGTAACAATTTCTTTTGATGCTAACCGCAGATATGCATACATATCATCAATTAGGAAAGAAGGGTTTGGTGGGTTAGATATTTATCGGGTAACTTTTAAAGATGTTGATGAACCTGTTTCTGTTATAAAAGGGAATATTTTAAATTCGGTAGATGCAGATAAAAAAGAATGGAAAAATAACAACCAAGTGTTAGATATTTCTATATATGATGCAAAAAACAATATCTTTGGCAAATACATCTATAATGGTAATTTAGATAGGTTTGTAGCCGCATTGCCGGCAGGTGATTATAAAATAGTAATTCAAGCTAATGGATATGATGATTATACAGAGAAAATTTCTGTTTTGGACCGCAATTTGTATCAATCTGAAATAGAAAAAACTTTTTCAATTTCACCTAAAAAATAGTATCTTGCTAAATTAAATTATTTGTTATGAAGAGAATAATATTTTTATCAATAATGTTATCAGTATTCATAAATTTTTCAACTTTTGCTCAATATGATATTACCGATGCCGATGCAAATTTTGAAGATGGAAACTATGAGGTAGCATTAAAACAATACTTAAAAGCTTACAAAAAACTTATAACAGATGTAAAAGTAAATTATAGAATAGGATTTTGTTATTTAAACACTAATTACGATAAAGCAAAAGCATTACCGTTTTTAATGTTTGTAGATAGTGTTAAAAGCACAAATTTTGCAACTTTACAGTTCGATTTAGCACAAGCTTATTTTCATCGTCACGAATTTGATAAAGCATTATCGTTGGTAAAACTATATTCAAAAGCAAAATCACATAAATCAGAAGAACTTCAAGCAATAGATAGGTTTATTGAAATGTGTAACAACGCTCAATCGTTAGTTGCAAAGCCTGTTAGTGTAACTTTTGTTAATATGGGTAAAGAGATAAATTCTATGCAAGACGATTTTATTCCATTTATTACCGAAGACGAAACATTTATGGTGTTTTCATCTGCACGTAAATATAACAATGATTATCAACAGTTTATTAGAGGTATTTATTTTAGTTCAAAAGTTGATGGCAGGTGGCAATTAGCAAAAGCAGCAAGCACAAAAATAAATTCTGATGAAAATGCCGAAGCTGTTGGTATTAACAAAGATGGCTCACTAATTTTAGCTCATTTAGATAGATTAAGCGCACCAAATGATATATATTTTTCACAAAAAACAAAATCGGGATATAGCGAATTAGCAGATTTAGGAAAAAATATAAACACTAAATTTGGCGAAGCAGGAGCTTCAATTTCGCAATCTGGTGACACATTGTTTTTTGCAAGCGACCGCCCAGGTGGATTAGGTGGTTACGATATTTATTATTCGTTAAAACTCCCCGATGGAACGTGGGGAATTCCATTCAATCTTGGCGAACCGGTAAATTCCGAAAATGATGAGAATTATCCAAATATTACTGCCGAAGGTACAACATTGTATTTTTCGTCAAATGGACATAATTCGATGGGAGGTTATGATGTTTTTCGTAGTAAATTAATTGATAATAAATGGTCGGAACCTAAAAATTTGGGCTATCCAATTAATGATACTTACGATAATTTTAATATTGCATTGACTTCAAATTCCAGATATGGTTATGTTAGTCGCTCCGAAACTGATGGTTTAGGCGGTTTAGATATTTACAGAGTAATTTTTAATGATGTTCCAAAAACAAATATTGTTTATACAGGGAAAATAATGGTTGGCGACTCTTTAAAATCCGTGCCTTTTAATAAAGTAGATTCAATATTAAAAATAACAGTTTACAATAAAGATAAAAATAACGAAGTTTTTGCAACATATCAACCAAGTAGAATGGGAAAATATACAATTGCTTTACCTCCGGGAAGTTGGAAATTAGAAATCGGTGGTTCGGCATACTTACCTTACAATAAAGATATATTGATACGAGATGAGCAACCTTTACAGGTTCTTGTTCATCGAAATATTTATTTAAAGAAAAAATAAATTAATGGAGCTTCAGTTAAAGCGTTCAATTGTTTTTTTCGATTTAGAAACAACCGGAATTAATATTACTACCGATAGAATAGTAGAAATAACATTGTTACGAATTGAAACAAATGGCAAGGAAATTGAAAAAACATATTTAGTAAACCCTACTATTCCTATTCCTCAATTTGCTACCGATATTCATGGGATTACTAATGAGGACGTTAAAGACAAACCAATTTTTAAAGAAATAGCTAAAAATGTTGCTTCTTATTTCGAAGGTGCCGATATAGCAGGATTTAATTCAAATAAATTTGATATACCATTACTTGCCGAAGAGTTTTTGCGTGCCGAAGTTGATTTTGATATGCAAAACCGTAATTTTGTTGATGTACAGGTTATTTTTCATAAAATGGAACAGCGAAATTTAGTCGCTGCTTACAAATTTTATTGTAAAAAAGATTTGATTGATGCGCATAGTTCTAAAGCCGATACTTATGCAACTTACGAAGTATTAAAAGCACAACTCGACCATTATCCCGAAATTCCTAAGTTGATACCAGAATTAAGTAAGTTTTCTTCGCAAAACAGAGCAGTTGATTTAGCAGGTCAAATTATTTATAACTCTCAGGATGTTGAAGTATTTAATTTTGGAAAATACAAAGGTGTGTCGGTAGAACAAGTATTTAAAAAAGACCCTGGATATTATAGCTGGATATTAAATAGCCAATTTCCACTTTATACTAAAAAAGTTTTAACCGAAATAAAATTAAGAATGAACAATAAACAAAGTGAAAAGTAAAAAGTAAAAAGTTAAAAGTGAAAAGTAAAAAGTAAAAAGTTAAAAGTGAAAAGTAAAAAGTTAAAAGTGAAAAGTAAAAAGT
>JAVHRE010000086.1:0-5872 GCA_036171495.1 Bacteroidales bacterium | reverse complement strand
AAATTCACAATAACAATAATTTCAAAAAAGGGTTTTTAAGGTTCGACTAAATAAATGTCAGACCTTAAGGTTTTAAAAACCTTAAGGTCTTTGACTTGTCCTAAAAAAAGTTTACACTTTTTGGTTAATTGGTATAATTATTTCACAACTAATGTTGAAGTTACATTTTGGTTTTTACCAACTACATTAACCGAATAAACTCCTGAACTTAATTTTAATTCATTTGCGTTTAAAGTAACTAAAGCTGAATTTGCTTTAACTTGCTTATTAGCTAAAAGTTTACCATTTTCATCAATAATGTAAATGTTTTCCGGTATAATGTTATTTGATAATATATTAAAATTTTCGTTGGAGTTTACAGGGTTAGGAAATATGGTTAATTTATTCTCCGATAAATTGTTATTAATTAAAGTTACACTTCCCGGGTCGAGCATATAAATTGAATCGGAAGCATTATTTATTTCCCACAAAGATTGTCCATCCCAGGTAATTCCATTTGGATACATTCCACCCGGAATTTTATAAGAAGCTTGAAGCGTCCAAGTTTGAGGGTCAATTTTCATTGTAGATTGAGTTGGATTATCGTTAATCCATAAATATTGACCATCATAAGTGATGCCGGTAGCATAAGTTCCGAAAGTTCCGTTTCCATTAATGTTATTTGTTAAGTTATTATAAAAGTAAGTTGAATCGCCCAAAGTACTGGGTTGAGGACCTTTTGTATCGTTAAATATAAAATCGTTATTTAATTTGTAAAGTCCTGTTGGATATATTAAATTATGATTTACAATTATTGTGTCTAAACAACTTCCGGTTAGCGGGTCGAAAGCAAAAATATTTTTTGTAGTGTTATCAATCATATATATAGTATCATTTGAATAAGTTATGCCATAAGGTCTTTGTAAGTTAACCGGAACGGTATTAATTATACTTCCATCAACAGTAGAAATTTTATAAATAGCATATTCATTGTACCCGCAAACCCAAAGAAATTGACCATCATAAGCAATTCCCGAAGGAAGCGAAGTAGGCGAGGGAAAGGTTTTTAAAGTTCTTAAGTTTTCAAGAGCTTGTGTGCTTTTGTTATTATAAAAATTCGATTCTTGCGAAATTCCTTCCGAAGGAAAACCCATAAAATCTAATTTATTTTGAGAAAATACCGATAATGAAATTGTAGTTATCAGTAAAGTTGTTGTGTAAAGCAATTTTGTTCTCATAATTTTAAGTATTAATTTATGAATCAAAATTGCGACTTAATAAGGCTTTATAAAAGAGGTCTAATACCTGATTTTCATTTTTTTTTATTGAGTGAAAATACTTGTTCGCTATATAAAAAGCACCTATTCATTACTTTGTTTTCGCTTAAATTTTCCGTTTTTTAAATAATCGAAAAATTGCTGCCATGCAAACACATTGAAAATTTGCATTGGTTGTGTTTGTCCTTTCCAATACAATAAACTATTTCGTTGTTGACTTAACAAGTTATACGAAGCACCCGGTGCAGAGGGCATATCATCATCATTTATTAACATTTGTAATTGAATTAAGGCTAAGTTTTTTTCGGCACGGTCTATATCAGTGTCGGGAATTTTTGTTTTTACGAATGCTTGTACAAATTCTTTATATGTTTTCCAAGGTATAATAATTACTTCGGGTAGTAAAATTGTATCATGCTGTAGCATTGCCAAAAAATAATATATTCTGTAATTTGAGACTGTTGGAACAAGAAATTTAGATTTTTTATAGCCTACACACGAAAACTGTATTGTATCACCTTTTTCTGTAAAGAAATCAAATTTACCGTTTTCATCGCTTATCGTTCCAAAATTTTTATTTTTTACTAAAATAGTTGTGAAGGGAATTGTTTCTAATTTTTTATTTACAACAATTCCTTTAACCTGAATTAGCTCAGCTTTTTGTGCGTACAAATTACAAGAAATAATTTGAAATACACAAATTAAAAAAAATGTGTTTTTTAATTGAGCCATACTTATTTTATCAAATATAAAGGTACATATTTTTTGAACTTTATATTTTATGCTAACATTATAATTAGTGTCTGTCCGTAATATCGGCATAATAATAAAAAGTCTCAAACTCCAAGCCTCAAATCTCAAATTCCAAGAAAAAAACAACAAATCACAAATGACTAATATACAATGACTAATGGCATTTTTTTTTCTTGTGACTTTGGGCTTAAGATTTGAATCTTGGGGCTTTAATTTTTTAAAAACACTGATATTAAAGACAGACACTATTTAGTTATTTTTTCATTTATAATTAATCATTTATCATTAATTGTTATAATCCAATTTCTTCACTTACTGTGCACATTGCTTTAATAGCCATTTCGGCAAACTGGGGTAGGGGTATTCCAATTTTTTCACATTCTAAAATATTTTCACGATTAACTGATGCTGCAAAATGTTTTTCTTTCATCCTTTTAACAACAGATGAGGGTTTTACCGATGCTACTTTTTTATCGGGATATACCATAGTAGTTGCAGTAATTAAACCAGTGATTGTTTCGCAGGCTGCAAGTGCATGTTGAAATAAAGTTGAACGTGGAATTCCTGTTGCTTTCTCGTTGTGCATTTTTATTGCATCAATAATTTCTGGAGCAACTCCTAATGATTTTAAAATATTTTCGGCTTCTAATGCGTGAGTTAAAGGATTTCCATTCGTTACTTCAACATCAATATCGTGAAGAAGTCCTGCTAAAGCCCATTTTTCTTCGTCTTGTTTAAGCTCATTTGCGGCAGCTCTCATAACGACTTCAGAGGCAATGCAATGAGCTATCATGCGGTCGTTTTTAACATATTTTTTTAATAAGTTTAAAGCATCAGTTCGGTTCATAAATTTAATGTGATAAAATAATAAATACAAAATTACAAAACATAATTGTAAATTTTCATTAGACATTTTTTTTAATACATCCGATAACTATTGGATGTTGTTAAATTATAAGAAAATTGCCACTACCTGAAGGTCGTGGCAATTATACTGACTTTTAATAAATTCGCAAAGCAATATTCATATAGGGTCAGTAATACTGATAGATTTTTTTTCTTCATTTATACTGAATATAGGCAGATTTGCAAAGAAAGAATTTGCAAATCTGCCTTACAGTCAGTTATGCCGCTGTCCGATTTTTGCAAAATTGGATAGAAGCGGTATAAAATCATTAAAAAAATATTTTTATAAATTTCTAAAACGTTTTAGAAATTTATTTATTTTTGAACAAAAAACAAATGGGATGATAAGCAGTAAAAAAATTTCTTTATCTGATATAGCAAACCAGTTGGGCGTGTCCAAAACGCTTGTTTCGATGGTGCTTAATGGCAAAGGCGATGAAAATGGCATAAGCAAAAAAACTCAGGATATGGTTACAGAGTTAGCTCACGAATTGAACTATAAACCTAATCAATTTGCCCGTGGACTGCGAATGGGCAGGTCAAATACTATTGGATTAGTCGTTTCAGATATTTCAAATCCTTTTTATGCACGTTTAGCCCGTTATGTTGAAGATGCTGTTAGCGAATCATGTTTTAATTTAATGATTTGCAGTTCAGATGAAAATCCCAAAAAAGAACTTAAACTTTTAGAACTTCTTGTAGATAAGCAAGTTGATGGCATTATTCTTTCTTCAACATTTGATACTACGGCTCATATTAAAAATTTTGAAGATAATAATTTTCCACTTGTGTTAATTGATAGAACTTATAACGATATTGATACTCATAAAGTTGTAGTTGACAATAGGCTTGGTTCATTAGAAGCTGTTGAACACATTATTAACAATGGACACAAACGAATTGCAGCCTTTGTTATTTCACCAGCACATATAAGCACTCAAGTTGATAGGCTTGAAGGTTATAAAGATGCACTTATAAAATATTCAATACCATTAAATCCTTATTATCAAAAAGTTATTCCACGTGAAGATATTTATTGTAACTCAATGCAAATTTTTAATCAATGGAAATCGGATAAAATAATGCCGACTGCAATTTTTGTAACAAATAACCAACTTGCAATTGGTTGTCTCGAAGCTATTCGTGACTTAGGTTTATCAATTCCACGCGACTTGTCAATTGTTAGCTTTGATGATATTGATTTATTTAGATTATACAATCCACCTATAACTTCTGTAATTCAGCCAATTCAATCAATTGCCCGAAATGCTGTAGAAATTTTAATTGAATGTATTAAAAATAAAGAAAATATTGAACCATTACCTAAAATTCATAAATGCCTGCAAACAAATATGGTGATTAGAAATTCTGTGCGAAAATTATCATAAAATGAAAAGGAAATTGTGCAAATTATTTGCAATATTATTAAAGGGCACCTCTAAAAACTATACAAATCGTCATGCTGAACTTGTTTCAGCATCTCACAATAACCATATAATGCAGATTCCGAAACAAGTTCGGAATGACGGAACAGTTTTTAGAGATGCCCTAAAATTAAAGCTATTGTTATTGCTTATTGTTATTTTTACACAATTTTCTTCTTGTAATATGCCTTATAAACAAGGTAATTCAAAATTTGTAAACACTTTTATTGGTACTGGTGGTCATGGACATACATATCCTGGTGCAACTTTACCTTTTGGAATGGTTCAATTAAGTCCGGATACCCGATTAGAAGGTTGGGATGGTTGTTCAGGTTATCATTTTAGCGATAGTATTATTTATGGTTTTTCACATACACATTTAAGTGGTACCGGTTGTTCCGATTATGGCGATATTCTTTTTATGCCCACAGTTGGGAAAGTTCAGGTTTACAATGGTAGTGCAGGTGATTATGAAAATGGATATTGCTCTCTTTTTTCGCACAAAAACGAAATTGCAAAAGCTGGTTATTATTCGGTATTGCTTGACAAATTTAAGATAAAAGCCGAATTAATTACTACTACTCGCGTTGGAATTCATTGTTATACTTTTCCAGCATCAGATAATGCTAATATTATTATTGATTTAACGCATCGTGATAAAGTAATTGATTCGTACATTCGCTTTGTTGGAGATGATGAAGTGGAAGGATTTCGACGTTCTGAAGCATGGGCTAAAGACCAATATGTGTATTTTGTTGCAAGATTTTCAAAACCTTACATCAACAAAGGAATTGTAAAGGATGATGTTAATGTTCAGGGAAAACCAGAAGCTCAGGGAACAAATATTAAGGCATTTGTTAATTTTAGAACTAAAGAAAATGAACAAATAATTGTTAAAGTTGCTATTTCCGGTGTAAGTATTGACGGAGCAAGAAAAAATCTTGAGGCAGAAGCAACTTCATGGAATTTCGCAGAATACAAAACCAATGCATTTAAAGCTTGGGATAATGTACTTTCAAAAATTGACATTAATTGCAATGATGAGCAGAAAACTATTTTTTATACAGCCCTTTATCACTCATATATTTGCCCAAATACATATTCTGATGTTGACGGAAAATATCGTGGTCGCGATAACAAAGTTCACAATGCTGAAAACTATACATATTATACAGTTTTTTCGTTGTGGGATACTTACCGTGCACTTCATCCTTTAATGACAATTCTTGAACCCGAAAAAACAAATGATTTTATTAAAACATTTCTTGCACAATACGAACAAGGCGGATTACTTCCTGTTTGGGAGCTTTCTGCAAATGAAACAAATTGTATGATTGGTTATCACGCAGTATCTGTAATTTATGATGCATGGGCAAAAGGAATCAGAAATTTTGATGGCAATAAAGCTTTGGAAGCTATGAAAGCCAGCGCCAATCAACAAAATCCCGGATTAATTTCATACATTAAAAATGGTTGTGTACTTGCAACTGATGAAGGCGAAAGTGTTTCAAAAACTCTTGAATATGCTTATGA
>JAVHRE010000085.1:0-5892 GCA_036171495.1 Bacteroidales bacterium | reverse complement strand
TTAATAACTAATAACTTAATAACGTGTAATATAATGATGTTTAACTTATAAAATTATTTACAGATGAAAGCAAGATTAAAATTTTTAGACCGTTTTTTAACATTGTGGATTTTTTTAGCAATGGGGATTGGTATTTCAAGTGGATATTTTTTTCCGCAAATAGTTGCATTCTGGGAATCGTTAAAGTCTTCACCCGAAAGCACAACTAACATTCCAATTGCAATTGGGTTAATTTTAATGATGTACCCTCCGCTTGCAAAAGTAAAATACGAAGAATTGGGTGATGTTTTTAAAAATTACAAAATTTTAGGTTTATCATTAATTCAAAATTGGCTCATTGGTCCTGTTTTAATGTTTGCACTTGCAATTGTGTTTTTTAAATTGTTTCCAGGAGAAAATAATGCAAATCTGCCATACATGTATGGAATAATCATGATTGGTCTTGCACGTTGTATAGCAATGGTAATAGTTTGGAACGCTCTTGCAAAAGGCGATACGCAATACGCAGCAGGTTTAGTAGCATTTAATAGTATTTTTCAGGTTCTTTTCTTTTCAGTATATGCTTACGTTTTTATTGCTATTCTTCCAGGTTGGTTTGGTATTCCTACCAGCGATGCAGTAGAAAAAATTACTATAGGGCAAATTGCTGAAAGTGTATTTATATATCTTGGGATTCCGTTTATTGCCGGTTTCCTAACAAGGTTCACCTTAATTCGAATAAAAAGCAAAGAATGGTATCATACTAAGTTTATTCCTAAAATAAGCCCACTTACTCTTATAGCACTTTTATTTACAATAATTGTAATGTTTTCCTTAAAAGGTAATCTTATTGTTAGTATTCCGCTGGATGTTGTTTTAATTGCAATTCCATTACTGATTTATTTTGTTATAATGTTTGTGAGTTCATTTTTTATAAGTAAAAAAGTTGGAGCAACTTATGAGCAAACTGTTACATTATCTTTTACCGCAGCAAGTAACAATTTTGAATTGGCAATTGCAGTAGCTATTGCAATTTTCGGAATGAACTCAGGAGAAGCATTTACGGCAGTTATTGGTCCATTGGTGGAAGTTCCTGTAATGATTGGATTAGTAAATGTAGCATTTTGGTTTAAAAAGAAGTACTTTATAACAATTTATACCTAAATTCAAGTAATTAATGCAACTTTTTACGAGAAAAACAAATTAATAATATTTTTTAATCAAAAATAAATCATCAAAATGCGATTTTATATTCTTTTTCGTCATAGTGTACTCATTGTTATTGCGAGTATTAAAAAGTCGGATTTAAAAACAGTAGCATTATTTATAATGTAAATCGCATTAACCATTAGTTATCGTTAATATAATAAAGGGAACAATTATTTAAAACCATAATTTTTATTCTTTTCACTAAAGTCATCGTTTGTAAATGTCGGATTTATTTTAACATCGTTAAATTGATATTGTTCAAAAAGTCCTTTATCGTCATATACTTCCATATACACGGGCAAATAATTAGTTTCATCAATTATTAAAATTAATCTTTTTGCATAATCGCTTGGTATATTTATGGTTGTGCCAACAGGAATTTGAGCAAAATATTCATTAAATATTGGGTTTCTTTCTATAATCTGATAATCGCATATAAATAATTTACTTGCAAGCGAAGTTACAGTACAACTTTCCTGAACTTTATAAGGAATTGTTTTAAATGAAGGATTATTCAATTCAATTTTGTAACAAGTTGTATTGTTATAAGTTAGTTCTCCTTTATAAACAACAAAATTCTGTAGATTATTTTTGTTTTTTTCGAACAAATAGCTTAAAATTCCAATAAAATAATCGAATCCTGCATCGTATATGCTGTGATGCTGACCCTCGCGTAATGTTTTGCTCATTGGGTCTAACACAACATTTATCCACGGAAAACTATTGGGATTAACAAGAGCTTTCTTGCTATATCTCTCATTTATTAAAACTTCGGCGCCTTCATTTGGTTTTAGTTGTTTGTAATAAATTCTTGTTGGGTTTAATTGTTTTTTAAAAAATGCCTCTACTAATTTATAATCGTTACCAAATCTTTCCTTAGCCACAATTTTAAAAGATAAAGTATTTACTTTTTTGGCATTCTCGAACATTTTATTAGTAATGTTTATAGCATTTTGCGAGATTGCTTCTGTACAAACAAAAAGCAAAAACAATATAATTTTGAACTTTATTCCCATTACTGGCATTTTTTAAACAATTTTTGAAATTCGTTGGTAACAATAAATTTATTAAATGTAATAGAATTATGCTTAAAATTATTGGCTATTGATTCGTTGTAAAATAGAATTATAGCCAAGCCATTTGTTCCATATTTATAGTAAACAAGTTTTGCAAGACAAAAACATTGCTCCTTTTGCACATTACTATATTTAAAATATTTTAATTTTATAAGTGTATCAGTTGTTATAGTAATGTAGTTTAACAGAGTTGAAATTTTAGGTTTTGAATAATCAATTTCATAAATATCGGGGTGAAAATTAACGTATTTTACAACAAATTCATCATTTACAAATAATGGCATTCCATTAGGTAAAAGCACATAATTGTCGTTAGTCTCGGCAGTTGTAAAGCCAGTAATAACAGAATCGTGGTAATTAAAATTAAAAGCTACATTATCAATTTCAAACTGGTCGTGTACTCCCGTTAAACTTACAAAAGTAATTTTAGCTGTGGTTTCTACCCCATTGTGCGAAAGTTGATAATTCCTATACCACTCATTAGCTTTAAATAACAATGCAATAATTAAAATAGGACTTAAAAATAAAAGTTTATGCCACAATTTTAATTCGATTCTTTTTTTTACAGTTTGTTTATTATACTTTAATAAAGACATTTATTTAAAATTAATAACCAGTAAATATAAAAAAAATGTTACAGATTAATAAATACAACTATAAGACCTGACAGGTTTTGGAAACCTGTCAGGTCTCGAAAATAAGCCTTCAATCATTTTGTGATTTTACAATTTCTTTGTTATAAAACAAACTGAGGTCGGTACAAATAGTCATTATGCAAATAAGTTTACCATCATCATTAAATACAGGCGAAGAAGATAGTTGCACATGAACCTCCTCATTATTACGATTAATCAAAACACTTTTGAATAACCCTGCGATGCCTTTTTTCCGTAAATAAGTGTTTGTTTGATAATTAGAAAATTCTACCCTGTTAGTAAATTGTCTTAAATTTTTTGAAATAATTTCTTCGGGTTGATAGTCGAGTAGTTTGCAAAATGCTGGGTTTGCATAAATAATTTTTTCGCTTTCGTCGGTTAAAGTAACGGGACTTAAGCTATTACTTGCAAAACGCGTATAAACTTCAAAAATGGCTCTTTTTTCGTAGCCCGGCAGTGAAACATAAATCCGTAATTTTTCAATTTCTGCTTTTAACTTTTTGTTCTCGTTTTCAAGTTCTTTGATGTAAAGTTTGTCATCCATAATTGAGTTCAAAAACAATTTCGTATCTTATTACGTGAATATTTGAAAATAGTTTATCAAAATTATAAAATTAATTTATAGGATTATACAAGAAAAAAGGTAAATACCTGCCTTTATATTTATAATCAACGTTGTACAATTTTTTCAAAAAAGAGTAAATTTCTTCAAAATCTATCACATTATTATTATCTAAATCGTTTAAAGGATGCAAGCTATTTACTAAAATATCAAATATTTGTAAATTTTCTGATGATGTAACAATAAACTTAACATATTCTTTTTTACCAGACAGGTTTTTTTCAACAACATTATTTATGTCATTTTGAGAAGCTTGTAAAAAATTTTCAGGTATTGTTTGACAAACATGAGATACATCTATAATTATACCTCCAAACGCCGGTGTCTTACTAATTGAATTACAAATATTGTCAATGTCAACAATATTTGTTTCAAAATTCTTTGAACTTGCATTTGGCATAACAAAATATACTTTATTATTATTGTCTTTTACAAATAAGCCGGAAATAAAGAGCATATAAACATCTTGTTTTGAAGCTGTTGAAGCAACAGAATCGGCAATATTTATTAAATTATTTACTTTTAAATCCGGTGAAATTATATTTACAGAATTATATAATTTCCCTTCCTGAGTTTTAATAATTTCTTTGAATTTATTGGTGTTTGCACTTTCAAATTTTGAATTTATTTTTTTGTCGTTGTATTTTTCGGGGCTAATAATTAATACTTTTAAATTTGTTGACTTTAATTGTTCGTTAATATCAATATATTTAATTATTAAAGGTTTTGAAAACACGTAGCTTTTATGGTCTAAACTTTCGGCAAAAAGCTGAATTTCATTATCCTTATTATCTAAGTAAACATCGTAGGTAACTTCTGTAACATTATTCTGAGTAACTTTAACCGACATTGGCTTAACAACTTCAATGGTGTTATTTACAAATTTTGTATATTCTGTTTTGTTTAAAAAAAATTGTATGCTTTTAAAAAGTGGATTATTTATTTTTGCGGTAACTGTTACATGCCTTGTAAATGATGTAGTTGGATTATAATCTGGTTGTTCCCATGAAATTATTCTTTCATTTTGCTCGCTATTTTCATTTATTTGCTGAAATTTAATTGGCGAAATACTTAAAAATGAAGCATCCCATACCCTCATTTCTTTATCTATTGCACCGCTAACAATAAATTTTCCATCGGGCGAAAATGCCACACTTCTAATTCCTAAGCTATGACCTTTTAAATCGAAAACAGAAATTCCCTGTTCAACTTTCCAAACTTTAACAATTTTATCGTCGCTACCACTCACCAAATATTTTCCATCGGGACTAAAAGCTATTGAATAAATTGATTCGCTGTGTCCTTTTAAAACTTTAATAAGATTTCCATTTTGAGCATCCCAAATTTTAATAGAATTTTCTAAGCCGGCAGTTGCAATATATTTACCATCGGGACTATAACAAATTGTTTCGATAGGAAAATCGGCTGCCTTTTTAGAAAAAACGAGACTTCCGTCAGAAATATTCCAAACTTTTAATTCTAAATCGTAACCGCTACTTGCAATACAGTTTCCATCTGGGCTAAAAGCAATAGCTCTGATACATTGAGTATGCCCTATTAAGTTTCGAAGGTTAACACCTGTAGGTGCATACCAAATTTTAATAATATCATCCCAACCTGCACTTGCAATAAATTTTCCATCTAAATTATAACACACACTTCTTGTAGCTCGGATATGACCAGACATTTTGCGTGTAAGTTTTCCTTTTTCTACATCCCAAATTTTTAAATTTTTATCCCAGCATCCGCTAACAATAAATTTTCCATCGGGGCTATAACTTATGCAAACTTCGCCTTCGCCATTATCGTCAAGTATTTTGATTAAATCGCCTGTTTCGGAATTGTAAATTTTAATGGTTTTATCGGCTGTAAGGCAAGCAATATTTTTTGAATCGGGCGAGAATATCGTTGAAATAATAGCTTTCTCTTGATTTTTTTTATATTTTAATGAAAGTTGCGAATACAAACACATTGGATTGCAGAACAATACAATACAAAACAATAACATTAGGTATAATATTAATTTACCTTTAAACATTAAGCAAAATAATTAGAGCAAAATTTTAGTAAAGATAACTGTTTATCGTATTTTTTTAACACATCTTTCAAAATTGCTGAAATTAGTTTACAATCCGATAGTTATCGGATTCATTGTTTTATTGTTATTAGCAAACTGTGGCACGGTTTCAAACCGTGCCACAACTGCAATGAAGCAATTTAGCAATGAAGCAATCTGCTCGTGAGCGGATTTGCGTAACATAAGGGGACTTCTAAAAATTCAGGTTCGTCATGCTGAACTTGTTTCAGCATCTCACAAAACGAAGCACTGTATTGAGTCCCGCTTTTTGCG
>JAVHRE010000084.1:0-1179 GCA_036171495.1 Bacteroidales bacterium | reverse complement strand
GCAATCTCAATTACTACAATTTAAAAGGAGATTATTCGCTTTGCTCATGAGACCGCTTCGCTTAGTTCCCGCCTGCGCGGGAATGACGTAATGTGTGTAGGAAGTTACTCAACCTTGAGATGTGGTTCACAAACATTTTAAAAATAAATATTAGGTAGCTTTAGGTGGTGTTGTTTACTTGATTTTCTTAAGTTCTTTTTGCAAAATCGGAAGATCATGCTCAATTGTTTTCCAAATAACATTAATGTCAACACCAAGATAATCATGAATTAGTTTGTCTCTCATTCCTGAAATTTCTTTCCATGGAATATTGTAGTATGTTTTTTTGAAATCAGGAGATATTTTTTTGCTTGCTTCACCAATAACCTCAAAGTTTCTGATAATCGCGTCTTGTATTAATTCGTTTTTAGCAAATTCTTTTTTATCAATACCTTTTACAAATTTACGAATCTTCTTTATGCAATTTATGATGTGGTCTATATAAGCAATATCATTTTTATGCATAGTAAATTATTTTGAGGTCTTGTTTTATTTGAGCTTTTATTATTTTATTTTTAATAGAATCTTCTGTAATTAAATCAACCTTAAATCCCAATTTTTTACATAAGTCATTTTCGATTTTAATTAATTGAAGAAGCGAAGGAGTTTCTTTAAATTTTACTAATAGGTCAATATCACTATTTGAATTTTGTTCACCTCTTGCATAAGAACCAAATATCCCCAATCTCTGAAGGTTAAAAGTTTTAAAGTAATCTAAAATAATATGTTCAATCTCCTTGTGGCTCATTAATTAAATTTGAACAAAAATAAGAATAAATCAAATAATAGCAAAATAAATCAATTGGGGTTAATGACAGTTATTATTAATAGGTAAGTAATAGTATTATTAATAAGATTCTTCGCTAATCACTCAGAATGACAAAAAAGAGTGGAGTTTTTAGCCCCCCACTGTCATTCTGAGTATGCGAAGAATCTCCGCCCAACTCATTACCTTTATATGAACATTGTTATTAAATACGTTTCCTTTGTCAGCATGACAAAAAAATAAAATATACACATTTTACCATTGCCTAATTTTAACAAAACACTTACGTCATTGCGGGCTTGTTCCGAAGCTTCGGAACGCAATCTCACATTAAACAATTTTAAAGGAGATTCCCGCCTGCGCGGGAATGACGT
>JAVHRE010000083.1:0-5927 GCA_036171495.1 Bacteroidales bacterium | reverse complement strand
CTTAGCGGTCTCTGCGCCTTTGCGTGACAACTTTTGTTAAACTGATTAGTTACCAATAAACAACTTTGTGAAACTTAACATGACCAAGAAAACATTTTATTTTTTAACAAAAAAAAAGCCCGTAGATTAATCTACGGGCTTTTTAATTAAAAATAATTTTTTATTATTTTAAACTGTCATTTAATTGTTTCAGTGCATCATTAAATTGACCACCCAAATCATGAACTGCATTTTGTGCCTGACTTACACCGTAAATTAACCATGCACAAGAAATAACAGCGATAATACCAAGAATTAAACCTGTCATTGCTAATCCTTTTTTTCCACCTGTAGCACCTAATTTTTTCATTCCCATAAAACTTAAAATAGTACCAGCAAGTGCCACCACCAACCATGAAACACTTAAAATATAACCATTACCACCTAATGCTGCAGTTGCTAAAGCAGCTATCCAAACAAATATTAAAAATACAATAGCAACTAAAGAGATAATAAATCCAGTTACTGCTAAACCTTTACCTTCAGGTTTTTGTGTTGTTTCTTCCATAATTTTTTGTTTTTAAATTAATAAATTAAGTTTTTAAAATGCTAAAAGTATAACAAATTTTTTAATTGACAAAAAAAAAAAAATTTTTTTATTCACAATTTTAATTTTATAAAAAAATTATTTCTTTTGATTAAAAATGTTGTAAAAACTATAACTTTGACGTTCTTTTAATTTTAAATAAAATATTTATTCACAATGGAAAAAGATTTTAAAGTTTTTAATTTAATCGAAGAAGAGTATAAAAGACAACTTAATGGAGTTGAACTAATAGCTTCCGAAAATTTTGTTAGCCCTCAAGTATTACAAGCAATGGGCTCAGTATTAACAAATAAATATGCCGAAGGTTATCCTGGTCATAGGTATTACGGTGGATGTGAAATAGTTGACAAAACCGAACAACTTGCTATTGACAGGATTAAAGAACTTTTTGGAGCAGAATATGCCAATGTTCAGCCACATTCAGGAGCTCAGGCAAATGCAGCAGTAATGCTTGCTGTATTAAAAACGGGCGATAAATTTTTAGGTCTCGACCTTGCTCATGGCGGACATTTAACTCATGGTTCGCCTGTTAATTATTCGGGAATTTTGTATCAACCTTATGCTTATCAAGTAAAAAAAGAAACTGGATTGGTTGATTACGCTCAAATGGAAAAATTAGCGTTAGAGCATAAACCAAAATTAATTATTGCAGGTGCTTCGGCATATAGCCGCGACTGGGATTATGCACGTATGCGTGCCATTGCCGACAAAGTTGGTGCTTTATTAATGGCAGATATTTCGCACCCGGCAGGACTTATTGCAACCAAAGAATTAAATAATCCTTTCCCTCATTGTCATATTGTAACTTCTACAACTCATAAAACTTTAAGAGGTCCACGCGGAGGTATTATATTAATAGGTAAAGATTTTCCAAATCCTTATGGAATAAAAACTCCAAAAGGAGAAATAAAAATGATGTCGGCAATGCTCGATTCGGCTGTTTTTCCTGGCATTCAAGGTGGTCCGCTTGAGCATGTAATTGCATCAAAAGCAGTTGCATTTGGCGAAGCATTACAACCATCGTATAAAGAATATATTAAACAAATTCGCAAAAACGCTTCAAAAATGGCAGAAGAATTTGTAAATAAAGGGTATAAAATAATTTCTGGCGGAACCGATAATCATTTAATGTTAATTGATTTACGTACAAAATTCCCCGATATTACCGGCAAACAAGTCGAAAACACTTTAGTAAAAGCACATATTACTTTAAATAAAAATATGGTTCCTTTTGATACTCGTTCACCTTTTCAGGCATCAGGTATAAGAATTGGAACACCAGCGATTACTACCCGCGGAATGAAAGAAGAACATATTCCAATTATTGTTGAATTAATAGATAGAGTTATTTCAAATATTAATAACGAAGATGTTATTAATAAAACCGGTAACGAAGTAGTTGAAATGATGAAGCAATTTAAATTGTTTGCATATTAATTAGTGTTTGTCCATAATGTCCGATTTCTGCATTTCGACAAGCTCAACACAAGCTATTCCGCCATTGTTTGTGTCCTCACAAAAAAGTGTGCATATCATATGCTCGAAAAGAGATTGCAAATCGTTCCGCCGAAGCGGAACGAAGGCAGTGAGATTTTCAAAACTTCGCAAGCCTCAAACTCGAACATTATAATTCAGACTCTTGACTTTACGGACAAATACTGATTAACTTCATAGTTTCAATTTCAAAATTATTTTTTCTTACTTTTACATTATTAATATTATCTAAATTTTAACAAATTGTTTTATATGACAGATAAATTTTCTATAATCAATATTGACCACTTATTTCAAATAATTTTAAAAGATTACAACGAACGAAAAGAAATATTTGGTATTCCAGAAGAGCTTTTTTTCAGACTTTCAAAAAACGATAACTTTAAAATTACTCGTTATGACAAAGTATTAGAAACGCCAATAGGTGTGGCTGCTGGACCACATTCACAAATGGCTCAAAACATTATTTCAGCTTGGCTTTGCGGTGCAAGATATATTGAATTAAAAACTATTCAGACGCTTGATGAAATAAATGTTTCGAAACCCTGTATTGATATGCAGGACGAGGGATACAATTGCGAATGGTCGCAGGAACTTAAAATTGAAGAATCGTACGAAGAATATTTAAAAGCATGGATTTTAATTCACATTTTAAAACATAAATTTGGATGGAACAACAATAATGGCATTGGCGTAATTTTCAATATGAGTGTTGGATACAATATGGAAGGAATGTTAAAAGAAAACGTGCAATGGTTCTTTAATAAAATGGAAAACTGTAAAAACGAAAAAGCAAAACATATAGAATTATTAAAACCTTTTTATCCCGAAATAACAAAATTAAATATACCCGATACAATTTCTAACAATATAACATTATCCACAATGCACGGTTGTCCACCCGATGAAATTGAAAAAATAGGACATTATTTAATCGCCGAAAAAAAACTTCATACAACAATAAAACTAAATCCGACTTTGCTCGGAGCTAAAGAATTAAGACACATTTTAAATGTTCAATTAAAATTTAAAGCACAAGTTCCCGACGTTGCATTCGAGCACGATTTAAAATTTGTTGATGCAATAAAACTTATTAAAACATTACAAAATGTTGCATTACAAAATAATGTGCAGTTTAACATTAAACTAACAAACACTTTAGAAAGCATTAACTTTAAAAACATATTTCCAGAATCGGAAAAAATGATGTACATGAGCGGACGTGCCTTACATCCAATAAGTATTAATCTTGCTAAAAAACTTCAAAACGAATTTAATGGCGAATTAAATATTTCGTTTAGCGGTGGTGCAAATTGCTTTAACATTAACGATATAATAAACTGCGGTTTACAACCTGTAACAATGTGTTCCGATTTGCTAAAACCGGGCGGTTATGGGCGACTATCGCAATATATTGAAGAATTGAGAAAACGTATTCCATCAAAAAACGAACAAGAATTTTTAAATAATTATGCCGAAAAAGTAAGTTCAAATAAAGATTACGTTTGCGAATCGTTTGTTGAACCAAGCATTAAAACAAAGAACAAACTAAATTATTTCGATTGTATAAATGCTCCTTGTGTTGATACTTGCCCAACAAACCAAGATATTCCCGATTACTTATATTATACATCTATTGGGAATTTCGAAAAAGCATTTGAAGTTATTTTGAAAAAAAATCCCTTCCCCGCCTCTCTTGGCATGGTTTGCGACCATCTTTGCCAGTCAAAATGCACCCGTATAAACTATGACAATAATATTTTAATAAGAGAGGTTAAACGATTTGTTGCTGACAATGGAAACAACGAAAACTTTTTGAAACCCGCAAAAAACAATGGTAAAAAAGTATCAATAATTGGTGCTGGTCCATCTGGATTAGCTTGTGCGTATTTTTTAAGACTTGCCGGTTTTAATGTTGAAGTTTTTGAAACAAAAAACATTGCAGGCGGAATGGTAGCCGATGCTATTCCTGCATTTAGACTAAAAGCCAGAGCAATTCAAAAAGATATTGAAAGAATACTAAAACTTGGTGTAGCAATTAATTACGGTTGCAAAATTGATGCTTCTTCGTTTGAAAAAATAAAAAAAGAAAGCGATTACATTTATATAGCCATTGGCGCTCAAAAATTTAAAAATTTAGGCATTAAAGGCGAGAATGCTGATGGAGCATTAAATGCTTTTAACTTTCTAACAAAAGTTAAAACTAACGAAAAACTTGAACTCGGTAAAAATATAATTGTTATTGGTGGTGGCAATACCGCAATAGACGTGGCACGAACTGCTTTTAGAGTTTCCTGCAACAAATCAAAAGTTACAGTAGTTTATCGCAGAACAATAAAAGAAATGCCTGCCGAAGCCGAAGAAATTAAAGCTCTAATAGCCGAAGGTATTGAAATTATTGAACTTTCAGCACCCGAAAAAATAATTACAGAAAACAACAAAGTAAAAGCATTGGTTTGCTCTAAAATGAAACTTGGTGAATTAGACTCGTCAGGACGTGCAAAACCGGTAAAAATTGAAGGTTCAGAATTTGAGATTTTAGCCGATACAATAATTCCGGCACTTGGACAAGATGTGAATATTGATTTTATTAAACCTGAATTACTAAAAGCTAATCGTCATGCTGAACTTGATTCAAACCGTCATGCTGAACTTGATTCAAACCGTCATGCTGAACTTGTTTCAGCATCTCATTTTGACTTGAATAAGGGGATTCTGAAACAAGTTCGGAATGACGTAACTTTTGAAACACAAATAAAGAATGTTTTTATTGGAGGCGATGCAATGCGGGGTGCAGCAACAATAGTAAAAGCTGTTGGTGATGGGCGAAAAGTTGCTTCACAAATATTTGAACGCGAAAATATTAAATTCAATTTCGAACCCGAAAAAACAAATCGAAATTTAAATTACAAAGATTACATTATTAAAAAATCGAAACGAATTAAAGGCGAACAATTAATGGAAACAGAACTTCAGAACAGAAAGAATTTCGACATTGTTATATCACCACTCACAAAAGAACAAGCTGTAAAAGAAGCCTCGCGATGTTTGTTATGCGATGATGTATGCAGCGTTTGTGTTACAGTTTGCCCAAATCGGGCAAATTACACGTACTTTGTTAAACCACAAAAAATAACAATTTTTAAAGCAATAAAAAACAATAACAATGAAAAAGTTAGAAGTAAAAAGTTAGAAGTAAAAAGTAAAGAAAAAATCAGTATAAAAATTGAAACGTGCGGAACATTTAATTTAAAACAACAATTTCAAATTTTAAATATTGGCAATTTCTGCAACGAATGTGGCAATTGCACAACATTTTGCCCTACAAACGGAGCACCTTTCCGCGATAAACCAAAATTCTATCTTACCGAAAAAAGTTTTAACGAAGCAGAAAATGGTTTTATATTTAACAAATTACATGCTCAAACAGTTTTAACAAATAAAATTAATAACAAATTACAAACACTAATACTTGCAAACGAGAAATTTATTTTCGAAAACGAAAATATTAAAGGTGTTTTTAGCAAAAATAATTTTGATTTGGAAAAAGCAGAATTTTTAAATAACAATTTATCAGAATTTGAGTTTATTTCTGCAGTTCAAATGTTTGTATTATTTGATGCTGCAAAAAATTTGTATTAATATAAAGGTAATTAGTCGAATCTTAAAAACCCTTTTTTGAAATTACAATCTTTTTTTATTTCAATTTTGATATTTTTTTATTTTTCTTTTTTCACCAACAACACCAACCTCCCCCTACCCCCTCCAAAGGGGGAAAAGAAACAAAAAACACTCCACGAAGTCCAACTCCAATGAGAAAGACAAGGGGGCATGCCCTAAGCCGTTA
>JAVHRE010000082.1:0-1185 GCA_036171495.1 Bacteroidales bacterium | reverse complement strand
GCATCAATAAAAAATTCTTTTTTGTCAATTGGTTTGTGAGAGTATATTGTTAAGTTATAAACTTGTTTAAATTCGCCACTTTTAGTATAAAATATTTGCAATTTAGGGGATGGAAAATAAGTTGCAACAGGATTATTAGTTTCGATTTTTAATTGCTTTTCTTCCGATTGAATTTCCCATTTATAAGAAATTGCTTTCATTTTATTTTTTGCAATATTAATTGCAGTTTCGGTTGTAATAACAATGTTATTAACAACTTGAACATTCATAAAAATATTTCCACTTAACGAAATTATTTTGTTGTTTTTTGTGTGGAGTGTAAAAACAGCTTCGTCTATTTCCTTACCATCAAATAATTGCTGATACTTAATGTGAGTATAACCAATTTTGTCATTTATTTTGCTAATCTGTTTAAAACTAATTTTGTCAGGTGTTTTTAAATATGATTTTATCCACGAACCAAATTTTTCGACAGGAATTTGGTATGAATCGCTAAAGACAATATAGTTTGGAAAATCGGTTTTGTCGGTAATTCTTACTTGGTTTGCACCTTTAATAATTTTTTGTGCATCGGCACCGAAATATTCTTTAGCTGATAAACTATATGTTAACAAGCTAATAACGATAATAAGTAATAGGTTTTTCATAAAAATAAATTTTATTAAAGGTACAATTTAAATAAATACAAAATAAAAATAAACTTCTGCGCAACATCAATTATAAAAATTGGAAATCTTTTTTAGTTTTATAAAGACTATATTAAAAAGGTAAAGGTTGCTTTTGTTATACAAAAGGAGACTTCTAAAAATTAACGATACGTCATTCCGAACTTGTTTTAGAATCTGATTATTAGGTAGTTAAAAATGCTGAAATAAATTCAGCATGACGAGACTGTCCCGCTTTAGGCGGGATTAGAAGCCCCAAAAAATAAAAAAAACCACAATCAATGTTGGTTACGGTTTTTAAAAGTCATACTATTTGTTCATATAAAATAGTCCGAATTTTTTATCATCTCCTCGCCCTCCTTCGACAAGATCAGGACATGCCTTCAAAGAGGAACAAAATGGGTTGGGCTATTTTAGGAACTTCTAAAAATTAATCACTACGTCATTCTGAACTTGTTTTAAAATCTAATTAGTCGAACCTTAAAAACCCTTTTTTGAAATTATTGTTATTGTGAATTTT
>JAVHRE010000081.1:0-5933 GCA_036171495.1 Bacteroidales bacterium | reverse complement strand
TCCTGAACTTGATTCAGGACAGAATGACGTAGTGCTTGATTTTTAGAAGTTCCCTTAACATTTCAAATTATCCCAAAGGCATTTATACTTCGACTGTTTGAGTTTGCGAAAAACAGCAAACTCAAACGCTCAGTATACATAGTAAAAGTATTTTCGGGTAATAAAGCTTTTGTAGAGAAAGTTGTTTATCAATAACATTTTCTATATTTGTTATTCGGGATTATAGGCGTCCTTTAGTTTCTAATCTGAATCGGTACAACAAATATTATATTCATTTTAACAGGAGTATTATTTTGTATTGAAGGAATGTATTTGACTTTTTTTAATAATTCAACTACAGCTTCATCAATTCCATAACCTACTTTTTTTAATGCAATTACGTTTGATGGTGTGCTGTCCGGAAGAACATCAAGACTAATATTAATGTCGTCCATAATTAATTTCCCTTTAGTTGCTTCGGGCCATTTAATATTCTGGTAAATATATTGAACTAAAGCTTGGTCGCCACCAGGAAATTGTGCTTCCTGATTAATTTTTACCTGCTGATTTACCTGCGAAAAACTCTCGAAATTAATTCCTATAAAAAAAAGAATAAAAATTAATGTTTTCATCTTTCAAAATATGTTTTATTGTTGTTGTAATTATTTGCAAATATACTATTTATGTAAACATGTAAAAATTATACTCAAAACAGTATAGCGTTAAAGCATTTAAAATCTTATATTTATGAGATTTCCTAAATCGTTTTATGTTGTTATAAATCATTAAAATACGTTTGTCAATAAAAAACTAAATTTAATAAACAAATTTATATGTTTTGCCAAAAAAAAAATTTTTTACAAATTTATGTAGTACATTTGTATCGGTTTTCATAGTTTGTTAGTTGTTTGGGTTAATGAAAGACGGTTTCCTCCCGGAAGCCGTCTTTTCTATTTTAAAAATGTTGAAATTGTTTTTAAGTTGTAATAAATTTAGGACTTACGCATATTTTATTTTTGACACTAATTTCACGAATGGCTATATTGTTATATTGCTTCGTTGTTAAGCTGTGAACATTTAACAATTTAACCATTTAGCAATTTAACAACTTAATTTCCTATTAACCTGTTTATTATTCGTGTCATATTGTTTTTTTTGCGTAAGTCCTAAAATTATTAAAATACGGTTATCAATAAAAAACTTAATTTACTAATCAATATGTTACAGCCACTATATTTTGTCAATTAGAAAAATTCAGGGTTAAGGAATTACGATTAACGAATTAAAACTTTACTTCTTAAATCATTAATCCGTAATTTCAATTTGTGGCAAGTGTTTGTTATTCAGTGTCTGTCTATAAAATCAGTGTTTGAACCAGAACTTAGCGAAGCGATCTCACTGCCTGTTCCGAACTTGTTTCGGAAAACACCAATAAAAAATAAAAATAATTGTGAGTAAATCGGACATTATGGACAAACACTATTTAATATTTTAAATCAAATGAGTAGCAACAATAATTTTATATTTTTTTAACAAAAATCATAAAAGAGTTACATCTATTAATTATATATTTGTACCGTTTTCATAGTTTGAAAGTTGTTTGGGTTAAATGAAAAGACGGTTTCCTCCCCGGAAGCCGTCTTTTCTACTTTAAATAAGTGTATTCGTAATAAGTAGTTTCGCTAAGGTCTTCTTCTTTTACTAACTCCCCATTATTGTTATATTCATACTTTTTGCAGTACTCAACAATTCCCATTGCATTTATTTTTTGTTCAATTATTGGTTTTTTGCTTTCGTTATATTCTGTTTTATATAAAGTGTGGTCGCCAAATTGTTGTTCGGCGAGATTACCGTTTTCGTCGTATTTAAAAATTGCCCAATCAATTGATTCACCTTTAGAATTTGATGTTACTCGCTTGTTTACATTTTTTTTATCGTCGTAATAATATTTTGTAACCGATATTATTTTGGAGTTCTGAAATCTTGTTTCATTTAAAATGTTCCCATTTTCGTTGAATTCATATTTATGTTGCTCTAAAATCTTATCGTCTTCCGAAATTATTTGACTTTCAATAATATTCCCTTTATCGTCTGTTGTTATTTTTTCTTTTCCTTCAAATTCGCCGTCATCACTTTTTTCTAAAACAATTATTGTTTTTCCATTGTTTTCATAACTATATGATTTAATTGTTTTTGACCCATCGGCAAATTCAATTATTATTTCGTTAACTTTATCATTATTATCGCGGTAATAAACCGTTTTGGTGTTTAATTCATTGTTTTCGCCATAGTTTACTTCGTCTGATATTAACCCTTTTTCGTTATAATTTGTTATGTTTTTTTCCTCAATTTGGTTTGGGGCGAAATAAGTTTCTTTAATTATTTCTTTCCCGTCGGCATAGTATTCTCTATACTCCTTTACAAATTTTTCGTCTCCATTATCAATAATTGCTTTTATACTTTTTATGTTGTTCATATTTATTGATTTCAAAAATTATTTTTTTTGATTTATAATTTATTATTGCATTATGTTCTGAAAGAAAATTTCCACCAATTATTCCAATTATTAATTTGTTTGTAAATTGTTTGTATAAGTTATTAATATGAGAAAGGTCAATTAAAACAGCTTGCTCTATTTCAAAAGCGAAGTTACTTAAATATAATTTATTTATTTTTATAGGAATAGCATTAAGCGATTCGCTTGTTATTCCCGATGATTGGATGTCTTTTATGTTTATGAGTTGTTCGGAATATTGTTCGCAATAATTTTTATCGAATGCTGATATTGATGCTCCGGTGTCAATAATTACATAACCTTTAACAGCAGAATTTAATCTCGATTTTACTAATAAGTGCAAACCGCCTTGCTCAACTTTTAAATAAAATATTGGTATTGAGATTTTCATTACTAAAAATTATAATCAATTGCTTCAAACGTTGATAATGAGTCTGATGGGATAATATATGATTTTGCCTGATCTGATATAACAATATTTGCATTAATGTTTTGCAAATCTGTTTGCTCAATCATTTTTTTCTTAAGCATTTTGTTTGCGATTGCAGTAATAAAATCTTTAGCAGATTGAATTAATTCGCCTTTTTGGTCGAAACTATACTTAAAATATTTAGGTTTGGGAATAATTGAAGCAAGGTATATAGATTCGGCAAGTGTTAAGTTTAAAGGTTTTTTGTTAAAATAAAATTTTGATGCTTCGGTAATTCCGTATATTTTTGGACCCCATTCAATAATGTTTAAATACACCTCAAACATTCTGTCTTTAGAACAAATTTGCTGGTTTTCGATTAACCAAACAATTAGAATTTCTTCTAATTTACGGGCAATAGTTTTGTTTTTATTTAGAAAAACATTTTTAACTAATTGCATTGTTAAAGTGCTACCCCCGCGGGCAAATTTTTTGCGTTTTATGTCTTCGGCAATTGATTGTTGAATGGATTCCATAATAAAACCACGATGATAATAAAAAGCTCCGTCTTCGGTACATAAAATTGCATTTCGTAAATATGGCGAAATTTGATTTATTGGCATAAAATCCGGATTATTTGCTCCAACTAAAAAAGTTTTTACAGGCACTCCATTTTCAAATGCGGTGTATTCAAACTCATTATTCAAATTCGAGAAATTTGTATTTCCGTATTGTTGAATTGAAAAATTATGTTTTTTTAATTCCGATGCGAATTTTAATGAATCGGGAATTGAAAAATCGACAAAAAAATTGAGATTATATGCAAGTTCACCTTTTGTTTTAATTTCATACAGAGTATGAAATAATCCTTCGGGTAAAGCATCAAATAATTCCTGTGAAAGAAAATAATTCTTGTTTATTATTAGCGTTAATTGTTTGGTAGGATGTGCGTTGTATTTTATATAAGGATTGAAACATAATTTGTTAATGCGAACAATGGTGCTGCTGTCTAATTCAAAATAATTTTCGCCAATATTAAAATTAAAATCGAAATTCAAATTGTTAAATATCACATCAGTTTTAGAAACAGATGGTTGATTAATCTTTAAGTTACTTAAATATGATTTTCCGATAAGGTTAATTTTGTTGCCAATTGAGTATTGAATAAAGCTAAAAAAAGCGGTATCAAAGCTTATATCGGCATTATAACTTTGTGTTAATCCTGAAAGTCGTTTATTTTTATTTCCTGCTTGTAAAATTTTTATTCCAACTGTTCGTGTGTCGGGAATAATTTTACCAACAACTCTAAGTTCTGATTTGTATTTCCCGTCATTTAATAAAAATATTCCATTTAGTATGTTATCGTAATATTTCAATATTGAGCAACTTGCTATTGTTGAATCTTTTTTATGTTTATAAAAAAAAGTTAAATTTTTAATGTTCATATTGTTAGGGATATGATTAAATAAAGCATTAAAAATTAATTTACTTCGTTTATAATAATTAACTTTTTTATTATCAGGTGTATCTGCAATTGAGTCGTTGTTTTTTCTAAATAAAAAACTAAAATTATCTGTAGAATCTTTTACAATTACTCTTACCGATAAATGGTTAATGTTAAGTGATGAAATTTTGACCCTGCCAATTATTAAGTTCCAGAATTTTAAATTAGTATTTAAGCTATCAATAAAAATCAGTGTGTCTTTATTATTAGGGCTCAAACATATTTTTGAAATTTCAATAGTCGTAATCCCCGATAGTTTAGCTTTCTGAATTGAAACGTAACCGTTATGCTCACTGTTAAAATTTTCGATTTTAGAATTTAAAAAATAATTAAAAATTGATTGTTTAAATATTAATGTAACAATTGTTAGCAAAACTATTGTAGATAATGTTATAATTGAATATTTTCGTACTTTGTTATTAAATAAGCTCATTATATTCTCGAATTTGTAGAAAGATAATTATTAACATAATCAGTAATGGCATCCTCTAACGAAGTAAAGGGCAAATTATATCCAATAGATTTTAATTTTTCCATTTTTGCTTCGGTAAAATACTGGTATTTATCGCGAATGTCAATTGGAGTGTCAATAAATTCAATATTAGGTTTAATGTTCATTGCCAAAAATGTTGAATTTGCTAAATCTATAAATGTTCTTGCTTTGCCGGTTCCTACATTATAAATTCCGGAATTTTTCCTATTGTACATTAAAAAATGCAAAACATTTACAACATCTTTAACATAAACAAAATCGCGTTTTTGCTCGCCGTCTTTATATCCCTCTTTATGCGAACGGAATAATTTTATTTTGCCCGTTGTTTTTATTTGATTAAAAGAATGAAAAATTACCGATGCCATTCGCCCTTTATGATACTCGTTTGGACCAAAAACATTAAAAAATTTCAATCCAGCCCAAAAATATGGTTTGTTTTTTTGTTGTAATGCCCAAATATCAAAATTATTTTTCGATTCGCCATAAGGGTTTAATGGTTTAAGTTGAGGTATAATGCTTTCATCGTCATTATAACCGTTTTCGCCATTGCCATAAGTAGCTGCCGAAGATGCATATATTAATGGTAATCCATATTCTACGCATGCTTTCCAAACATTCTGAGAATAAGTAAAATTTAATTCATCAAAAATGGCTTTATTAAATTCTGTTGTATCAGTTCTTGCGCCAATATGAAAAACAATTTGTACAAATTTATGATTGTTTGTTAACCAATTAAAAAATTCGGAACGTGGAACTTTAGATGTGAAAATCTTGTTTTCGAGATTTGAGAGTTTTTCGGTTTTTGTAAAATCATCTACAAGAATAATATCTTTAAAATTTTCTTTATTTAAACGTGAAACTAAAACGCTTCCAATAAAACCAGCTGCTCCTGTAACAACAATCATAAAATAATTTTTTACAAACCTACGCATTTTTAAAATATTGTTAAATTAATAGTTTATAATTATGAGTTGTAAATTTTAATTTTATTGTAAACATCTTTTAGAACAAGACAATTGTTGATAATTTTTTT
>JAVHRE010000080.1:0-1186 GCA_036171495.1 Bacteroidales bacterium | reverse complement strand
TATTTCTCATAAAGGCATTTTAAGAATAGATTATTCGCTAATCACTCATAATGACAACAAGGTATTTCTGTTTAATGATTAATGTTTATTGTTTTCACTTCTAACTTTTCACTTTTTTTATGGAACATTAAATTCTGCTTGTGCTGCAATAATTTCTTCGGAGCTTCCAAAGTCAACTACACCAACCGCAGTATAACTACCTGAAGGCAGGTCATCTGGCAGGTCATAAAAAAAATCTCTGAAATATTGAGGTAAAATTGTAAATCTTTTTACTTGTAGTTTATCTTGTTTTCCTGTTTTTGTGTTTGTAAGTTCTACGTAAGACGAACAAAAACCAATTCCATCGCCGGTATTTTTTACAGTCATTTCAATTTTTCTTTTATTTAAACTGTCTTTATACAAAAATTTGTCTATTTGCACGCTGTTAATTTTAACATTGGGAGGATTTTGATAAACATAAACGCCAAAACCAAAGCTGGTTGTAATGCCAAATGCTAATCGTTCAGGATGAGCGTTAGCATCAAGAGGCTGACGGTCAACAACCTGGTCAATTGTTATTATTGTCCATGCAGCACGATATGCTTCTTCAACATCCGGTATTTCAATTACTACTTTTAATTTTATTTCTGCTTGTGGCTTTAATTCGAAGTATGAAGGTGCTACATTGAGCCATTTAGATAAACTGTATTTACCTTCACCTTGTTTTAAAGATAAAGGTTTGCCATCTCGCCCCATTTCAAAATCGCTGAAACCTATATTAAATTTATACAATTTTTTTGTTGCATTTTTTATGCGAATTTCTTTTACAACAGATGTTCCGGGCTTAATTGCAAGGTGCATGCTTGATGGTGATACAGAAACACCCATATCATTAAATGCTGAATCGGGAATTTGGGGTGTTGAGCGTGGTTTATTCAAACTATCCTGCTGACCAAACAAAGTAAAACTGCTTAAAAATATTATTAAAGTGGTAAGTAATTTCATAATTAGAATTTTAAATAATGAATTATGCAAAGGTAATACAAATTTAAAAAAAAATGTGAGTTGAATCGTAACTTCTCAATAGTTGGTGATAAATATTAAATCTGATATCGGATACTAAATTGCTAAATTGTTAAGCCTTTAAATTACTAACTGATGTTACGCATCGGTATTAATCCCGAAGGGATTTGACAAGGGGGCATGC
>JAVHRE010000079.1:0-5939 GCA_036171495.1 Bacteroidales bacterium | reverse complement strand
AAACAGGTTGCTTTAAGTCAGGTTATTGAATCAATAACAAATAACGCAATTAAGCTATTTAATTTAAGGACAGTTCTAAAAACCATATAACCTTTCATGAAGAATTTATTCGTCATTCCCGCCCTTCCTTCGTCAGGATAAACTTCGGCGGGAACTAAGCGAAGCGGTCTCATGAGCGAAGCGAATAATCCCCTGTTTATTTGTCGTTCCCGTCTTCGGGAGATTCCCGCTTTCGCGGGAATGACGTACGGGAGGGGAATGACGAAGCAGTTTTTTAGAGGTGCTCTATTGTGAAAAATACAATAAAAATTTTATGGTTGAGTTTTATTTTGTAATTTCACCGCCCTAAAAATTCAGGTTCTTAATAAGTAATAAATATTGGAGAGATGTCCGAGTGGTCGAAGGAGCACGCCTGGAAAGTGTGTAATCGTCAAAAGCGGTTCGTGGGTTCGAATCCCACTCTCTCCGCAAATTAAATTCATAAATGTTCAAATGTTAAATCGTTTTTCATTTTCTAAATTCATGTTATACTTCGGTCTGTTAATGATATTGTTATATATTATAGCCGGCTTGATAATGATTTTTGCGCCAGTTTTTACTTATGCTCCAAAAGAGTTCAAAGTAATATTTGGCATTTTCTTTGTCCTTTACGGAATATTTCGCTTTGTAAGAATATATCCAAAACTATTAAATAGCAATCAAGATGAAGACAATGATTAAATTAAGTTGTTTAGTATTTGTTCTATTACTCATTTCATGCAATCAGCAATCTGGAAAAGTTACAGACGAAACTACTACTCGCGGTAATATTAAAATTGCTTGCGATGAATCTTTCAAACTTCTTTTTGATACAGAAGTTTTTACTTTCGAAAGTTTATATAAAGATGCAAAAATCAATGTTGCTTATTTACCCGAAAATGATATTTTTAACCTCTTTTTTAAAGATTCGGTAAGAGCAATTGTAACTACCAGAAAACTTACCAAAGGTGAAGAAGATGGTTTAATTAGAAATAATATAGTTCCAAAAACAACTATTATTGCTTACGATGCTTTAGCATTTATTATAAATCCAAAAAATACGGATACCACTATAATATATAGTTCCATTAAAAAAATATTTACCGGCGAATATAAAACATGGAAAGATATTAATCCAAAATCAAAATTAGGTGACCTATCAATGGTATTCGATAACGAAAAGTCAGCAAATGTAAGATATATCAACGAAAAATTTGAATTGAAACAAGCTTTTCCTTCAACATGCTCTGCCGTTAAATCAAACGAAGAAGTAATTAATTATGTCGAAAAAAACGAAAATGCTATCGGATTAATAAGTGTTAATTATATTAGCGACAGACACGATTCACTTACAATAAATTTTTTAAGTCGGATTAAAGTGCTTGCAATTAGTTCAGAAACTGACGATGGCAGTTCCGGTTATTTCTTCAGACCATATCAGGCTTATATTGCTAATGTATCATATCCTTTTATTCGTAATGTTTATATCATAAACCGTGAAACATTTACCGGTCTGGCTTCCGGTTTTAAGCAATTTGTTGCCGGTGAAGTTGGTCAACGAATTATTTTAAAATCAGGACTTGTTCCATCAAATATGCCTATACGTTTAATACAATTATCAACAAAATAACGTTTTTATAATATGACAAAAAGAATTTTAATTATAGCCGCATTAGTTAATATGCTAACCTTTAGTTGTTTTAAGGGACAGTCTCAAACATTAACAGATGCTATTCGTTTAATGCAAAGCGAACAATTTGATGCTGCAAAAAAAGCATTTAAAAGTGTAATTACTAAAGAACCCAGAAATGGTGATGCATATTTTTATTTTGGACAATGCTATCTATACTCTTATATTGTCGACTCTCTTTCATACACATTAGACGAAGTTGCCGACTCATCTTTCTTTTACTATAAAAAAGGAACAGAATCAGAGCCGTTAAATCCACTTAACTACACCGGATTAGGTAAAATAGAATTGCTTATGAAAAAAACTGCCGATGCTAAAACATATTTTGATAAAGCTATTTCACTATTACCAAGTAAAACTAATAAAAACAGTGATATACCAAAAGCAAAACAAGCATTAACTTATGCCAAAATTGCTGAAGCATACTCTCAGGTTACACCATCGCAAATGAAAGAAGCTTATGCGTATTTACAATTAGCACAATCCTATTCAATTCCGGACCCTGCAATTTATATTATAACCGGTGATATTTATCTTGAAGATGGCGACGCAACCAATGCTATTTTAAATTACAAAAAAGCTCAGGAATTATCACCAAACTCACCTTTAGCAAAAATTAAAATCGGCAACATTTACGTTCGGGGAAGAAACTTAATGGCTGCTATTCCTTATTTCGAAGAAGCTCAGACCATAGACCCTAATTTTGCTCCTGTGTATCGCGAAATGGGTGAACTTTATATTAAATCGGGCAGCTACGAAAAAGCAAAACAAAATTTTTCTAAATTCTTAGAATTGTCGAATAAAAATATTGCCGCAAGAATAAAATACATTTATGCCCTTTTCCTTTGCAAAGACTATGACAATGTGCTTATACAAGTAAATGAAGTATTTGCTACCGACACATCTTCAGTTATTCTAAACAGACTTGCCGGATACTCTTATTTTGAAAATTCAAAATATAACGAAGCTAAAAAATCTATGGATGTTTTCTTTTATAAAACTAAACCAGATCGCGTTATTAGTAGCGATTATGCTTATTATGCCCGCATACAAAGTAAATTAGGAAGCGATTCTTTGGCTATAGAAAGCTTTAAAAAAGCAATAGTTAAAGACACTTCTAACTTCGATTTACTATCCGAAACAGCAACCCTTTTAACTAAACAAAAACGAAATAACGAAGCAATTGTATTGTTTAATAAAAAAATTAATGCAGGAAAAGCCGGTTCGCTTGATTTCTATTATCTCTCAAAAATATATTATAGCATGTATCAAACATTAGCTGCAAATCCTTTATATATAAAAACAGATTCATTAATAATTAAAGGTACTGAGTATTTGAATAAAGCTGATACTTTATGTGGTAGTTTTATAGCCGAGCAACCTTCTTCAATGCAAGGTATTCAAAGACGCGCACAAATAAAAGCTGCATTAGACCCTGATTTTAAATCGGGTTTAGCAAAGCCTTTTTATTATAAAGTTTTAGAAAAAGCTCAAACTGATTCTGTAAAATATACTAAAGAATTACTCGAATCTTATGACTACATGGGATGGTATTATTATTCTACTGTACAAAATTACCCCTTAGCTAAAATGTATTATAATAGAATTATTGCAATTGACCCTAAAAATGCAAAAGCTAAAAACGCTTTAAATTTACCAAAGATTAAAGCCCTTTAAAATCTTGTAACACAGCCACATTCTTTTGCCACTACTTGTTCCAATTTATCGGAAGATTACACAAATTGAAATAGTTATTAAATTATTAACTCAATAACTTATTTACTGAACAATAAAAAAAATATCGAATATTGATTAACGAACATCGAACTAAAAAACAATGAACAATATTAAATTAGAAAAGACGGCATCCAAAGAGGAAACCGTCTTTTCATTAAACCTAACAAAGTATGAAAAATCAATACAAATGTATAATAAATATTTGGTAACTATTATTTTTTTTTGTTAAAAAAACATAAATTTGTTTCAGGACTTTAGTCATTGAAACTTTCCAAAAGTTAATCAAGCCCAAACCCAGCAAAATTCGGAAAGTTGTACCCCATTACCGCAAGCGTCTCGCTTGTGGTAAGCCCCCGCTACCGCAAGCGTCCCGCTTGTGGTAAGCCCCCGCTACCGCAAGCGTCCCGCTTGTGATAAGCCCCCGCTACCGCAAGCGTCCCGCTTGTGGTAAATAAAATATTTTGTACATTTATAGAATAAACTGTCAGACTATTACACCTCCTACAAAAACAACAAGCTTAATGTGCAACTTGACAATTAACGATTAACGGTTTGATAGGAAAGTGCACTAAAAGGCTACAGGTAGCAAACCGTCTGCGTTAAGCAACAATGAAAACAGAAAAAGATTTTGATATTAGACTCAGAGCTTATATAGGTGAAGATTTATTTCAACAGATAGCAGTAACAAATCCAAAGAAGTTTTTAAATATTTCGTAACCCCTATAATAAAAATTTATTTTAAACAATAATTTTAATAATAATAAGTTATTCTGAAAATAATTTATTTGAATTTTAAATTTGTTCATTTTTATATTTTAAATTGAAATTATTATTAAATATATTTTTACGTTCAAATTAAAGCAATAATAAATTGCAAATTATTAACAGTTTACTGAATTTAAAAAAAAACAAGTAAATTTGTTTTTTATTAAATCTTATTTTATTTTTGCGACCATAAAATAACGATTTATTTTAAACGTTCTTTATTTATTTCTTTTACAAAATTTAAATTTGTTTAATTAAACAATATTAATTCATCTATTAATTAAAAATCATCTTAAAATCAAAAAGCAATGAGTAAAAGTGGTCAATCTCTTAAAGATGCTGTTCAATCAGTATTTGCTAGCGGTGCAATCATTATTGCATTAGTAATTTCTTACCTAGTGTTTAAATATGTAATGGGAAATCCCGTGAATTTTGAAGGAGGAAATCCTGAGGGAACTCCTATGCCAGGCAACTATCTGGCTATAGTTTATAAAGGTGGTGCAATAGTTCCTATTCTTATGTCATTAATTATTATTCTTATTACTTTTACAATCGAAAGATTTCTTTCACTTCGCCGTGCACGTGGAAAAAGACCTTTAAATATTTTCGTAAAACAACTGCAAGGTCTTCTTTCTGAAGATAAAATTGAAGATGCTTCTAACGCTTGTGATGTACAAAAAGGCTCACTTGGTAATGTTATGAAAGCAGGTCTTCATAGGTATCGCGATTTAGAAACGGAAACACATTTAAGTAAAGACCAAAAAATTCTAGCTCTTCAGAAAGAAATTGAAGAAGCCACAGCTTTAGAGCTTCCTATGCTTTCTAAAAATCTTGTTATTCTTTCAACTATAGCATCTATCGCCGTTCTTATTGGTCTTATTGGAACAGTATTAGGTATGATTAGGGCTTTTGCTGCTCTTGCTCAAGCCGGTGCTCCCGATGCGCTAGCTCTTGCAACAGGTATCTCTGAAGCTCTTATTAACACAGCTTTTGGTATCTCTGGTTCTACACTTGCTATCATTCTTTATAATATCTTCTCGACAAAAATTGATGCAATGACATTCAAAATTGATGAAGCTGGATTTAGTGTTACACAAACATTTGCTTCTAAAGTAAAGTAATTATAGCAAACTATAGTTAAAATGTCTAAAATTAAGATACATAATAAGTCCCCACACATCGATATGACGCCGATGGTGGACTTGTTTTCACTGCTTCTTACATTTTTTATGCTTACATCAACATTTCGTCCACAAGAACCAGCAGTTATTGACACACCTTCATCTATTTCTGAAAAACAAGCGCCGGATAAAGAGATATTAAGCATATCCATTGATAAAGAAGGAAAAACGTACTTTAATCTGGACAACGGACCAGATACTTCAACAAAGTTTCGCTCAAAAGTTCTTGAGAAAATGGCTGAACAGTACAAAATACAATTTACACCTAAACAGATTGAAACATTCGCCAGACTAAGTGCATTTGGTATGCCTGTTCAGTTTTTAGGTAAATGGATTGATAAAAAAGACCCAACCGGAAGAGATGCTTTTCAAAAACAGCTTCGTAAAGATAAAAAAGATGGCATCCCTATTGACTCTTTAGATAATCAGCTTGCCTGGTGGATATATTATACACGTCAGGTAGATAAAAATATTCAGGTTGGAATAAAAGCCGACATGGAAACTGATTATAAAGCGGTTAAAAAAATATTAGATATTTTACAAGATAA
>JAVHRE010000078.1:0-1188 GCA_036171495.1 Bacteroidales bacterium | reverse complement strand
AGCCGTTTGGCTATCACTTCTGCAAAAGCAAAAGAGGTGCATTTGTTTTTTTATTTTTTATTGGTATGCACCACATTTGCTTTTGCCCCTACACACCTACGCTTCGTCAAAAACTTGTCCTGAATTTGACAAAGGATTTACATTACACTTGTTATCTGTTAAAACACTTAAAAAGAATAGAATAATTTATTATTAATTAAAAATTTATTATATTTACAAATTAAAAAAATCAATTATGAAATCAACAATTTTTTCTTTAATCGCACTTTTAGCTTGTGCATTAAGTTTTGCACAAACTGTTGTAACTCCCGAATGGGTTCGCAATTACAGCGACCGTGACAGTATGACAAACATTCCCTCTGCCATTGATGCCAACGGTAACATTTATGTTACAGGTTCAGTCAGAACCATGAATCAAGGTTATAACTTTGCTACAATTAAATATAATCAGCAAGGCGATACACTTTGGGTTAGAAATTATAACGGAACAGCTAATCTCGACGACGAAGCAGTTGCAATAACTCTTGATGCAAATGGTAATATTATTGTTGTTGGTAAAAGCCAAAATCTTGATGGTACTCGTGATATTGTAACAATAAAATATAACACATCTGGTACAGTTGTTTTCGTAAATAGATATAACGGTTCTGTTAATGGTAATGATATTCCAACAGATGTAACAACCGACAATTCCGGTAATGTTTATACCGTAGGTTATAGCAAACAAACCGTTAATTATGATTATTATATTACCATTAAATACACTTCAACAGGAACTCAGTCATACATAAAAACATATAACAGCACTACAAACGGAAATTGCCGTGCCACATCTATTTTATGGAAAAACAACCGTCTTTTTGTAACTGGTTTTGCATATCAAAATACAGGAACTTATTCTGTTACAACTCAAAGCTATATTGCTTCAAACGGTGTAACATTATGGACAAGTAATTACGGAACCGTTTCTGCAATACCGCCAACCCCTGCAAAAATTGTTTATTTTGCAAATAATATTTATGTGTCGGGGACTGTTGGCACAAATCCGAATTTTGATTATTCTCTTATAAAATATTCTTCTAATAATGGAACACAGCAATGGGCAACAACATACAATGCTTATGGTTTTAACGATTTTTCTACAAGTATGGTTTTAGACAATTCAGGTAATATTTTTGTTACCGGAAA
>JAVHRE010000077.1:0-5948 GCA_036171495.1 Bacteroidales bacterium | reverse complement strand
ATTCGCATAAATTATTTTATTTTAAAAAAAATTACTAATTTTCCATTTTTAAATAGAATTAAATGAATAGTATCAAAATACTTGATAAAGAGTTTGAAGTATTAATAAACAGCGAAAAAATTCAGGATGCAGTTTCTAAAATGGCTGTTAAAATGAATTCCGAAATTAATAATAAAGAGGTCATTTTTATTGGAATTCTTAATGGTTCGTTTATGTTTGCTGCCGATTTGTTCAAACAAATAAATTTTAGTTGCCGTATTACGTTTTTAAAAGTTGCATCATATCAGGGAACATCAACATCGGGTGTAGTTAAAAGCTTAATTGGGATAAACGAAAATATTAAAGGAAAAACAGTTGTGGTTTTAGAAGATATTATTGATACCGGCGAAACTTTAGAAAACATTCTTTGTCAACTTAAGGGATACCAGCCGGAATCAATTAAAATTGCAACATTTTTATTTAAACCATTAGCATTTATTAAATCATTTAAAATAGATTATGTCGGATTTGAAATTCCAAACGATTTTATTATTGGTTATGGGCTCGATTATAATGGTTTTGGAAGAAATTATCCTGAAATTTATTCACTTGTAAAATCATAAATCTTAAAATAACTCGAAATAAATAAAACAATGAACTTTTTTGAACAATATAACAATGGTCACACAATAGTCACACAATTGTCATTCAATAGTAACTCATTGTAAAAGACAAAGCATAACAATGTATGACAATGAATGACAACTGTATGACAATGTGTTAACAACTGTATGACCATGAACTTAAAACTTTTTTGAACAATATAACAATGGTCACACAATAGTCACACAATTGTCATTCAATAGTAACTCATTGTAAAAGACAAAGCATAACAATGTATGACAATGAATGACAACTGTATGACAATGTGTTAACAACTGTATGACCATGAACTTAAAACTTTTTTGAACAATAAACTATAAACTTTTTTAATCATAAATCTTATGTTAAACATTGTTTTATTTGGACCTCCGGGTTCAGGAAAAGGAACTCAATCGGAAAGAATAATCACAGAATTTGGTTTAAAACATCTTTCTACAGGCGATATTTTACGTAGCGAAATGTCAGCCGGAACGCCGTTAGGTTTACAAGCCAAAAAAAGTATGGAAAAAGGCGAATTGGTTGCCGACGAGGTAGTTATTGGTATGATAAGTGGAATTTTAGAAAGAAATAAAGATGCCAAAGGATTTATTTTTGATGGATTTCCCCGTACATTGGCACAAGCAAAAGCACTTGATGATATGTTGTTAACACATTCTACAAAAGTGCATTTAATGCTTATGCTTGATGTTGATGAAGATGAATTAAAAAAACGTTTATCATTGCGTGGTGAAAAATCAGGAAGAAGTGATGATGTTGATATTAACATTATTCAAAATAGAATTAATGTTTATAAAAAACAAACCGAACCGGTTTTTAGTTACTACAGAAAATCAGGAAAATCGTTTCCTGTCAATGGAATGCAAACAGAAGAGCAAGTATATTCTGACATTGCATACGTTATGAGCAAATTTGTTAAATAGTGTTAGAAAGAAAACTACTTAAAAATTACACCATTTAGCAAACAGTGGCACGGTTTCAAACCGTGCCACTGTTTGCTACCCATTCCCCCTTATTTAAAGAGCTTGTAGTGAGCTTGTCGAACTATCGAAGGAGGGTTAGGGGGATTGGAACTAAATAAGAGCAAATTTTTATGTTTTCTTTCAGGCATTAACTAATTGATTCCTTGCATACTCAGAATGACAGTGGGGAGTTGTGGAATCCAAGTTCCTTTTGTCATTCTGAATGATTAGTGAAGAACTTAGCGAAGCGATCTCACGAACACCTTGAAAATAAAATTAAAATGTGAGTAATCTTATTTCTAATACAGATTATTCGCCCACTCGGAATCAAAATGACAGCAGGCGAAGGAATTAGAATAATAAAAAAATTAAAAAAGTGTCAGAAAGTAATTTTATTGATTATGTAAAAATTTGCACCCGTTCTGGCAATGGTGGAGCCGGTTCACGTCATTTTTACAGAGACAAAAGAACCATGAAGGGCGGTCCCGATGGTGGCGATGGTGGACGTGGTGGTCATATAATTTTAGAAGGCGACAATAATATTTGGACACTTTTACATTTGCGATATAACCGTCATGCTTTTGCTAAAAATGGCGAATCGGGAAGTAAAAGTGGGTCAACAGGTGCTTGTGGCGATGATATTATTTTGAAAGTTCCGCTTGGAACAATTGCAAGAGATGAAGAAACCAACGAAGTTATTGCAGAAATTACAAAACATGGCGAAAAAGTAATTTTGCGAAAGGGCGGACGAGGTGGATTAGGAAATACTCATTTTAAATCATCTACTCATCAAACTCCACGTTATGCCCAACCAGGCGAAGAAGGTAGCGAAGGTTGGAATGTGTTGGAATTAAGAATATTAGCCGATGTTGGTTTGGTTGGTTTTCCTAATGCTGGTAAAAGTACTTTATTGTCAGTTGTTTCGGCAGCTAAACCCGAAATTGCCGATTATCCTTTTACTACATTAGTTCCAAATATTGGAATTGTAAAATATAAAAATTATCAAACCTTTGTAATGGCTGATATACCAGGAATAATTGAAGGTGCAGCGGAAGGAAAAGGTTTGGGTATCCGTTTTTTAAGACATATCGAAAGAAATTCGATATTACTTTTTTTGATTCCTGCTGATAGTGATAATGTTATGAACGAATATAATGTTCTTTTAAATGAATTAGAAAAATATAATCCCGAATTATTAAACAAAAAAAGGATATTAGGTATTTCAAAAGCCGACTTACTTGATGATGAATTAGTTAAAGAATTAAAAAAAGAAATTAAAGTTAAAATACCTTACATGTTTTTTTCGTCAATTACCGGTAAAGGAATTGATAAATTGAAAGATAATATTTGGAAATTATTAACGAAGTAAAATATTTCTATTATACTTCGACAAAATAGGTTTGAAAAAAAATCAAACCTGTTTGCTCAGCATAACTGGTTCCTAAACAGGTTTGCAAAAACAAATCTGCCAAGAACCAGTATATATTATTTTGCCCTGCCAAATTGTCGTTCAATTTATTTGGCAAAATATTTGTAAAATTGCAATCAAAAATTAATATTATATGGGAGATGCCAACGAAGAAAAAGTGCAGACTGACGCTCAACAAAATAACGACAATAATGACATTAAAAATGAGGAAGTTAATAAGCAGGAAGAAGTGAATAATAACATTCTTCAAAATGAAAATACGGATAATGTAGAAAACACAAAAGAAGTTACTAAAAAATCGAAGAAAAAGGTTTTTTTTAAAAAAGCTCAAACCGAAGAAACCGAAGAATTAAAAAATACCATTAATGAGTTAAATGATAAATTGTTACGCAATGCTGCCGAGTTTGATAATTATAAGAAACGTACCTTAAAAGAAAAATCGGATTTGCTTAAATATGGCAGTGAAACTGTATTATTGGGATTGTTATCTATAATTGATGATTTTGAAAGAGCAAATAAATCAATAAAAGAATCAACAGATATTGAGGCAGTTAAAATAGGTGTAAATTTAATTTATTCGAAGTTTAACGAATTTATTAATCAACAAGGCATAAAAGAAATTGTAGTTATTAATCAAGAGTTTAACACCGATTTGCACGAAGCTATAACACGGTTTCCTGCACCTTCAGACGATTTAAAAGGGAAAGTTATTAATATTGTTCAAAAGGGCTATACATTAAACGATAAAGTTATACGTTTTGCAAAAGTTGTAGTAGGCGAGTAATAAAGTAAAATAAAAATTAATGTCCAAAAGAGATTTTTACGAAATTCTTGAAGTATCCAAAAATGCTTCAAAAGATGAAATAAAAAAAGCATATCGCAAAAAAGCACTTCAATTTCATCCCGACCGAAATCCGGGTGACAAATCGGCTGAAGATAAATTTAAAGAAGCTGCCGAAGCTTATGATGTTTTAGGTGATGAAACAAAACGTCAAAGATACGACCAGTTTGGGCATGCTGGCGTTAGTGGTCAACAAGGTGGAGGTGGTTTCAGCGGTGGTTTCGATATGGATGATATTTTTAGTAGGTTTGGTGATGTTTTTTCAGATTTAGGTTTTGGTGGATTTGGTGGTGGGTTTAGTTCTCGCGGCGGTAGTGGAAGTCGAAATGTGCGGAAAGGAACAAATTTACGCGTTAAAGTAAAACTGAATTTACAGGAAATTGCCGAAGGAGTTGAGAAAAAAATTAAGGTACGTAAATTAAATGCATGCAAATCGTGTAATGGTACTGGAGCTAAAGATAACTCATCTTATCACACATGTTCAACTTGCCGGGGAACTGGTTATGTTACCCGTGTACAACGAACAATTCTTGGTAATATGCAAACTTCTGCACCTTGTTCTGCATGTAGTGGCGAAGGTAAAATTATTGTTAACAAATGCACTAAATGTTCGGGCGAAGGAGTTGTAAACGAAGAAGATATTATAACATTAAATATACCCGCAGGAGTTGCCGACGAAATGCAACTTTCTGTTAGCGGACGTGGAAATGCTGCTCGAAGAGGCGGAGTAAACGGTGATTTAATTGTATTAATTGAAGAAGAAAAACATCCCGATTTTATTCGCGACGAAAATAATTTAATTTACGATTTGCTTATTTCTATTCCCGATTCAATTTTAGGCACCCCAGTTGAAATACCTACACTCGACGGCAAAGTTAAGGTTAAAATTGAACCTGGCACACCTTCGGGTAAATTGTTAAAACTTAGAGGTAAGGGTTTGCCAAGCGTAAACAGTTATGGCAGAGGTGATTTAATTGTAAGGATTTTAATTTATATTCCTTCATCGGTAACAAAAGACGATAGAAAACTTTTAGAAAAACTTAACGAATCAATTAGTTTTAGTCCGGAAACTGCAAAAAAAGATAAAACTTTTTTTGATAGATTTAAAAATTATTTCGATTAATTATAAAAAGTAACCAGTAATCAGTTTGAAAAAGTAATAAAGACATTGATTCATGATTTTAAATTTATAGGGGACTTCTAAAAATACCAAAATCGTCATGCTGCTCTTCGTCAAGCTCAGGATATTTCAGCATCTTTTAACAACCTGATAATTAGATTCTGAAACACACTTCGGCTTTGCTCAGTGTGAAAGTTCAGAATGACGTAGTGATTAATTTTTAGAAGTTTCCTATAATAATCACTTTTTTACAAACTTTCCTGTAAATTGCTCATTACTACTGCTAACTTTAACCATATATATTCCTGCATCAAGATTTGCAACAGAAATTGTTTCGTTTACAGGGAAATATTTTAACTCTTTAGTGTAAATTGTTTTTCCTGTTAAATCGAAAATTGAAATTGTGCAATTTGTGTTTAATATTTTTCCTAAACTTAAATTTAAAATATTGTTACAAGGATTTGGGTAAACTTTAAAATTGGAAACAGTTTTATTTAATTTATTTATTCCCATTATACTACTACAGCCATCTATATTTTGCATGTTATACCATTTAATAATTTTATCAACATTAGCTTCATTATTTGCGAGCCATTCGGGTTGGGCACCGCTGTATAACCGCGACCATACAAAAGCTAAATCGTAAGTTACAGTTTCATTTGGTTCTAATGTAAATGGACCGGAACTCATTATTGTTCGTATATCGTCAGGTGTACCGGTTTGCCACCATTCAGGTTGAGGAACACCATTAGTTCCCCAGCCATAAGGGTCGCTATCGCCCGGATAAACATATTTTTCAGGTATTGTTCCTCCATACCCTGTTCCACCATAAGTTAAAGGAGTACCATCTCTCCATTTTCCAGTTAAGTAATTATAATATTCCTGTGCAATTTGTGGGTCACCATAATATGCACCTGAATTTCTAAAGTAATTAAACCCTGACATTAATACTTTTTC
>JAVHRE010000076.1:0-1189 GCA_036171495.1 Bacteroidales bacterium | reverse complement strand
AAAGATGCTTATGCAAGGAGTATTTTTATTTCTTTAGCTTATAAAATAAAATAAAGTGCTACTAATACATAAGTAATTGGGCATCTTTCAAAATTTCAAAAAAGTAGTTTACAATTTCATTGTTCCATTGTTATTTAACCATTCCCCCTTTATTTAAAGAGCTTGTCGAAGGAGGGTTAGGGGGATTATATTAGCAATTTAACGGTTTAACAATGAAGCAATTTAGCCATAAAACCATTATCCAAGCAAAGCATAGATTAAATTGTAAACTAATAAATGAAAAATGCCAGTAATTGCTATACTTCTTTTCTTTATATTTCGACTTTTTATGTATGCAAAATAAATTAAATGTTCAATTTCATTGACACTATGTTAATTTGCAAACCAAATAACCCAGTATATATTTGTAAGATTCGTATTTCTTTTAACTTAATTTTATACAACTCTTCAAAATACAGTTTAGCCATTATTCTTTTTTTCTCTTATTTAAAAATGTTATTATCTTTGTAATAAAATACTTTGTTATGAACAATTATTTATCGCGTATAACTGTTAATCCTGAAATTTGTAATGGGAAGCCGATTATCAGAGGTATGAGAATAACTGTAAAGACAGTTTTAGAATACCTTGCTGCAAATGATACCCACGAAAATATTCTAAAAGCGTATCCTGTTTTAGAACCTGAGGACATTTCTGCCTGCCTGCAATTTGCCGCTTTAATCTCCGATAACAGTAAAATAAATCTCAATTTAGCCATATAATATGACTTTAAATTTTTTGGTAGATGTAAACCTTCCTAAGCATTTCAACTTTTTTAATAAACCAAACTTTCATCATGTAGTTGAAATTAATCGCTTCATGTCCGATAATGAAATCTGGAACCACGCATTACAAAACAATTTTATTATTCTGACCAAAGATTCAGACTTTTACTTTCGTGCATTAATTTCCACCACAAAACCAAAAATTGTTTATTTTCAGTTGGGTAATCAAACTTTAAAAGAACTTTATCAATACTTTGAAAAACACTGGCAGGAAATTACCGACAATCTAAATTCTCACTCATTTATTGTTGCCCTGCCTTCTTCCATTATAATAGTTTTATAAAATTGCCCATAATCTTTTAAGGTTTTCGGGCTTTAATGCCGGCTTGTATTTTCAAATTAAAACAAATAAAAATTATACAGCA
>JAVHRE010000075.1:5373-5953 GCA_036171495.1 Bacteroidales bacterium | reverse complement strand
CACAAATATACAAGTTTTTTTTATATGTCGCCTATCCTATGAAGTTATTAGTATACCGACCAAAGGAAGACTTTTTGCAGACACGACAGCCCAACGCTTCGTGCTTTAATTTTTTAGCCACCGCACAAAAAAATTTGAAATTCTTTGCACCCCACATTGGCACATTTGGTTTTGCCACTGCACACAAGCCGACACAAAGCCAAAACCAAAAGAGCCAATTTTGCCAACGCAAAAAAAACACATAGTGCAAGCAATGCAATTAAAGACAAACGGAAAAACATTTCATCTTCGACAATTATAATTGTTGCAACTTGTGAAATATTTCGACCAGAGTGTTTTTAGAACTAAACGTTAAAACTCCTGTGTGTTATGACCAGCGGGTATTTCGACCGGAGCGTTTTTTTAGAACTAAATGTTAAAATTCCTTTGTGTTACGACCAGCGGGTATTTCGACCGGAGTGTTTTTTTAGAACTAAATATTAAAATTCCTTTGTGTTACGACCAGCGGGTATTTCGACCGGAGCGTTTTTTTAGAACTAAATGTTAAAACTCCTGTATGTTACGACCAGTGGGTATTTCG
>JAVHRE010000075.1:0-5273 GCA_036171495.1 Bacteroidales bacterium | reverse complement strand
ACCGGAGTGTTTTATAGAACTAAATGTTAAAATTCCTGTGTGTTACGACCAGCGGGTATTTCGACCGGAGCGTTTTTTAGAACTAAATGTTAAAATTCCTGTATGTTACGACCAGGGGTATTTCGACCGGAGTGTTTTATAGAACTAAATGTTAAAATTCCTGTGTGTTACGACCAGCGGATATTTCGACCGGAGCGTTTTTTTAGAACTAAAGGTTAAAATTCCTGTGTGTTACGACCAGTGGGTATTTTGACAAGGCAAAACCAAAAGAGCCAATTTTCGCTTCCCGCAACAAAAAACATTCGTATATTTGGACAATTATAGACAAGTCAAAATAAATCCCATTGAATACATTAGGTCAAATACTTAGAGAATACCGAGAATCCAAAGGGCTTTTGCTCCGACAAGTTGCAGCAACTTTGGAGATGGATACAGCACTTTTGAGCAAGTTTGAACGGGACGAAAGAAAACCGAGCAAAGAGCAAGTGTTAACTTTTGCAAAGTATTACAATGCAAAAGCAGACGAGTTATTATTGGCATGGTTGAGTGACAAAATAGCCAACGAAGTACAAAATGAAGACTTAGCAAGCCAAGCATTAAAAGAAGCCGGTAAAAAGGTTGAATTACACAAAAAGAAAAATAAAAAATGAACGGGGAATCCTTAAATATAACTCGAAACAATTTGTGGAAGCTCCAAATGCTTTTTCCTGATATTTTTTCGGAAGGGGAAATTGATATGGAAAAGTTCAAAGCAACTTTTTCTGACGATATTAATTTTCAAAACGAAAGATATGTTTTGAATTGGGCTGGTAAAGCAGATGCTTTTAAAGTGTTACAAATACCAACCACCGCAACGCTAAAACCACAATCCGACCAATCCATAGATTTTGACACCACACAAAATGTTTTTATTGAAGGTGAAAATTTAGAAGTGTTGAAGGTATTGCAGAAAGCATACTACGGAAAAGTTAAGTGCATCATAATTGACCCACCATATAACACAGGCAACGACAGTTTTATTTACCCCGACAGTTTTAAAGAGAACAAAGCCGAATATGAAAAACGCATTGGCGACAAAGACGAAGAAGGATATTTAATGAAAGAAGGAATGTTCCGTAAGAATAGCAAAGACAGCGGACATTATCACAGCAACTGGTTAAGTATGATGTACCCCCGTTTGTTCTTAGCAAAAAATTTGTTGACAGATGATGGAGTTATTTTCGTTCACATTGACGATAATGAAGTTCACAACCTTCGGTTGTTGATGAACGAAATTTTTGGAGAAGAGAATTTTATAAGTGAATTAGTTTGGAAAAAGAGGGTTTCACCTGCTAATGATTCTCAATGGTTCAGTAGCGACCATGAATACATTTTAGTATTTGCAAAATACAAAGAAAAATGGAGTCCATATAGATTAGCTAGAAATGAAAAACAAAATTCATACTATACAAATCCAGATAATGACAAAAGAGGGGCTTGGAATTCAGCAGCGTATACATGTAATAAAAGCAAAGATGAAAGACCTAATCTTTATTACGCTTTAATTAATCCAACTACAGGCGAGGAAGTATGGCCAAAAGCAACTGCCGTATGGGCATATTCGAAAGAAACTCATGAAAAACACGTAAAAGAAAATATACTTTATTGGGGAGGGGATGGAAAGAGTAAATCTCCACGAAAGAAACAGTTTTTAACTGAAGCTAAAAATGTTGTCCCTCGGTCAATTTTAGATTATACAGAAGTAGGAAGCACTCAATCTGCAACTTTAGACTTTTTAAAAATATTTGAACATAACTATTTCAACTACACTAAACCAACTGAATTAATAAAAAGATTAGTTAATCTTTCTACAGAATCAGATGATATAATTCTCGATTTTTTCGCAGGCTCTGGTACAACTGCACAAGCCGTTTTAGAATTAAATAAAGAGGATGGTGCAATCCGCAAATTTTTATTGGTGCAATTGCCTGAGCTCTGTGATGAAAAAAGTGAAGCGTTTAAAGCGGGATTTAAAACCATTGCAGATATTAGCAAAGAACGAATAAGAAGAATAATAACTAACATCAACCATCGTAAAGAACATTTAAAGAAAGGGCTGGAAAATGATAAAAGTGTTGTTTCTGAATTCGAGAAAAAACTTGCTGGATTAAAAAAGAAAAGCCCTCAATTGTTTGAAACTGAAAAAGGGAATCCAGAGATTGAAAATATTAACAAGCAAATTGAACAAATACTTTTAAAAATTAAACGATACGAAGAAGAATTGCATCTTATTGAAAACGTGGATAAAGGCTTTAAGTGTTATAAACTTGCTACATCTAATTTCAAAATTTGGAGAGGTAACGAAATAACCGAAGAAAATTTAGTAACACAGTTAGATGCTTTTACAAATCCTGTAAAAGAAGAAAGCAAAACAGACAATATGCTTTTTGAATTGATGCTGAAAGCAGGCTATTTGCTTACAGATAAGGTAGAATCGAAAGGAAAATATTATTCCGTAAATGATGGAGAACTGATAATTGCATTGGAAGAACTCAATCAAAAAATAATTGACAGCATCATTGCAGCCCAGCCAAAAAAAATAATAACACTCGACAATCTTTTTACAGGAAACGACCAACTGAAAACCAATACAGTGTTGCAAATGAAAGATGCAGGGATTTATTTTAAAACAATATAACTCATGGAAGAAACAACAAACAATGTTTTTCAAAATGGAGCAACATGGCTTAGAGCAGATTTCCATTTGCATACCAAGGCAGATAAGGAGTTTGCTTACACTGGCATGGATAACGATTTTGTTCGTTTATACCTTGAGCAATTAAAAAAGCAACAAATAGGTGTTGGTGCAATTACCAATCACAACAAATTTGACAAAGGAGAATTTATCGCTCTACGCAAAAAAGCTAAAAAGGAATGTATCGGCTTATTTGCTGGTGTTGAATTTTCGTTAAAAGAAGGAATTCATATTTTGATTGTGTTTGATGATAAATGGTATCAAGGTGACACAGATAATATTTCACAATTCTTAAATCAGGCATTTTACCCCGACACGAATTATCAGAACCCTCCCTATTCAAATTCAAAATTTGATTTGAGCCAAACTGTGGAAGCATTAAACGCAGTTGGTTATGATTACTGTATTATCCTTGCACATATTGATGACAGAAACGGATTATTTGATGTTTTGCAAGGAAGAACAAGAGATGCATTTATTGAAAGCGAAGCTTTTGAGAAAGTAATTGCCGTTCAGAAAAGTGCTAATGCTGAAAATTATACACTGTTATGCAAGTTGGCTAAACGTAAAATTGCTTATGTAGAAGGTTCAGACAATGCACACGGAGGAATTGAAGCTATCGGGGGCGGACGAATTACTTATTTAAAAATTGGTGATTTTAATTTTGAAGCAATTAAATATGCTCTAACAGATACGGAATACCGAGTTTCACCAAAAGATAAACCCGAAATAAAAAACGCTTTTATAAAATCAGTTGAGTTTGAAAGCGGATTATTAGACACAGCAAAAATTGATTTTTCCCCCGAATTAAATACATTAATAGGAATTAGAGGAAGCGGAAAATCTTCAATACTTGAAATTATTAGATACACTTTAGGCATACCGCTATCAGACATTACAGTTGACCAACAATATAAGAATGGGCTGATTGAGCATGTGCTTAAAAGTGGCGGTAAATCTATTGTTACAGTGGTAAATAAATTTAAGGAAGAATATAGAGTAGAAAAAATTTACGGACAAAAGGAAGATATTTACAAGGATGATGTTTTACAATCTGGAATTTCTATTGATGCCATTTTTGACCATCCAGTTTATTTCGGGCAAAAAGATTTATCAAACAAAGACGCTGATTTTGAAACTGATTTAATTCAACGCTTAATAGGAACAAGATTAAAACCTGTTCAATCTAAAATTGAAACAAAGAAAAAAGAAATTGAAAATTTAGTTGGGGAAATTAAGAAATTACGAAACCTTGCGGAGTTGAAGATGGAAACAGAAACAGTAATTCAAAACTCAAAACACCAGCTTGAATTATACAAAAAGAATGGTGTAGAAGAAAAGCTAAAACAACAAACTATGTTTGATGCTGACGTTTCTAAGATTACTCAAACCGAAAGGGGGGGGGCAAATTACATTGAAGAATTAAATGGTGTAATATCAAACCATGAATATTTCTTTCAACAAGAAATTTCAGGCTCTGAATTAAACAAAGAGTTTTTTAATGAAATAAACCAACTGATAGTTCTGTTAAAAGCAGAATTTGAAAAGCTAAAGAAGGTTCAAACATCTTCCTCCTTAATACAAAAGAAATTTGAAGAAGTGTTAGCAAAAATCAATGCTAAAAAAGAAGGGTTGAAAGAAGAATTTGCAAAAATAAAACGAGAAATAAATACTGATACTATCAACCCAGACAATTTTCTAAAACTAAACAGACAGATTGATACTGCCGAGCTTAAACTAAAGGAAATTGAAAAATCAGAAAAAAAGCGTAAAGAATTACAAAGTTCACTATTGGAAAAACTGATGGAGTTAAACAATTTGTGGCTTGACGAATTCAAACTTTTGAAAGCAGAAGTTGACAGAATTAATGAAACAGAAAGCAAATTAACTATTGAGGTATTATTTAAAGATAATAGAAACAAATATCTGGACAAACTAAAACAGGTGTTCAGAGGTTCGGGTATTCGGGAAACAGCTTATCAGGAAATAGAAAATACATTTAAAGATTTCATAGAAATATATAAGAACTCTATAAAACTGAATGATATTTTAAATGAAGCTCAGGCAGTTGAATTTAAAAACAGGTTTTCAGAAAATTTATCCGAACTTTTAACCTATAAGGTTGAAAACAAAATTGTAATTAAATACAACGATAAACCATTAGACAAACATTCTTTAGGGCAACGGGCATCTGCATTAATTTTGTTCTTACTTGCACAAAAAGAAAACAATGTGCTGATTATTGACCAACCCGAAGACGATTTAGATAATCAAACAATTTATGATGAAGTAATAAAGGAATTGAAAAAAATAAAAGGCAACATGCAATTTATTTTTGCAACCCACAACGCCAATATTCCTGTTTTAGGCGACAGCGAAAAAGTTATAGCGTGTAGTTATGACGAGAAGAAAATGTATATCAATTCAGGAACCATTGATACACATCAAACGCAAAGATATATTGTTGATATTATGGAAGGTGGCGATGAAGCATTTAATAGAAGAAAAAATATTTACAGCATTTGGAACATTTAAAAAA
>JAVHRE010000074.1:0-5957 GCA_036171495.1 Bacteroidales bacterium | reverse complement strand
TTCAGTAGTAACAATCTGAATTATATAAATTCCAGATATAATGTTATTTAATTAGGACTTACGAAAAAAATAAAATATGCTACGAATTACACGAATTAAATACAATGTATAAAGTATTATTACAAATAACATTACGTCATTCCTGCGAAAGCAGGAATCTCCTGTTTATTCGTCGTTCCCGTCTTTGGGAGATTCCCGCTTTCGCGGGAATGACGTACGGGAAACTTGAGTTTGCGCCCTTCGACAAGCTCAGGATGACAGCCAGCAATGACGTACTTTAGAAAACGCATTGGAATTATTGACAGAAAAACATACTTTGCGTAAGTCCTGTTAATGATAAATTCTGTTGCAACTTTTGTTAATAAATAGCGTCTATTAATAGAATTTTACAATTTAGGCGAGTTTTTAATTTATTTAGTTACTTTTAGAGTTTATAATAATTTTATTTAAATTAATTTTTATGAGAAATTTTTACATTTTCATGTTATTTTTTGTTTGTCTATTTGCTTTAAATACAAGCATTGCACAAAATAAAAGTGAATTAACAAAAGCCAATCAATACCTTAATAAAAAGGGTGAAGTTTATTTCACTTTTCAAACTAAGACACCTGCCGATATAATTTCATTAACTAATATAATATCCATTGATAATGTTAAAAACGGTAAAGTTTGGGCTTATGCAAACCGAAAAAGTTTCCCAAAATTTTTAGAACAAAATATTCCATTTGAAGTATTGCCACATCCAGGCGATGCCGTTGTTGAAATGTGGGATAATTCGAAAGGTATTTGGCAATTCGATACTTATCCGACTTATCCCGAATATGAAACAATGATGAACACATTTGCCACAACTTATCCTAATATTTGTCACCTCGATACAATTGCTACATTAGCCAGTGGAAGAAAGTTGTTAGTTCTAAAAATTACCGATAATCCAAATATTGATGAGGATGAACCTGAATTTCTTTATACAGGAACAATGCACGGTGACGAAACTACCGGCTATGTTACATTTTTAAGATTTATTAATTATCTATTAACAAATTACGGAACTGACTCAAGGGTTACAAATTTAGTAAATAGCATAGAAATTTGGATTTGCCCTTTAGCAAACCCAGATGGTACTTATGCCGGTGGAAACAATACCGTTACCGGTGCTACACGTGAAAATGCTAATTTTGTTGATTTAAACAGAAACTATCCCGACCCAAGTGCCGGACAGCACCCTGATGGAAATGTATGGCAGCCCGAAACTGTTGCCTGGATGAATTTTGCCAATTCACATGATTTTGTTATGTCAGCCAATACACATGGAGGTGCCGAAGTAGCCAACTATCCATGGGATGCATGGACTTCATCACAACGTACTCATGCAGATAATAGTTGGTGGCAATATGTTTCAAAAGAATTTGCCGATACTGCTAAAGCTAATGGTCCTGCCGGATATTTTACTGATGTTACAAGTAGTGGCTATACCGAAGGTGGCGATTGGTATGTAGTTAATGGCGGAAGGCAAGATTATATGAACTATTTTAAACATTGCAGAGAAGAAACTATTGAAATTTCAGCGACTAAAGAAGTAGCTGCAAATCTATTGCCTAATTATTGGGGTTATTTATATCGTTCATTTTTAAACTATTTAGAACAATCATTATATGGTGTTAGAGGAATTATTACCGATGCTTGTAATGGAAATCCAATTAAAGCAAAAGTACTTGTTAATTCTCACGATATTGATAGCTCTCATGTTTACAGTTCGTTGCCGATTGGGAATTATCACAGACCAATAATTGCAGGAACTTATTCAATTACATATTCTGCTGTTGGTTATCAATCACAAACAGTAACTGGAATTACAGTTGCAAATAAATCAACAATTGTGCAAGATATCCAACTTAATCCCCTTGCTCCTATTGCAAATTTCACAGCCGACCACACTTCCGGCTGCGATGCAAATATTCAATTTACAAGCACTTCGCAAGCTCCAAATAGCTCAACATATTTGTGGGATTTTGGCGACGGACAAACATCAACATTACAAAACCCTTTACACTCATATAATTCAAGTGGAAACTATACCGTTTCATTAACAGTAAGTAATAGTTGTACAGGTAATGACCAAATTGTTGTAACAAATTACATTAATTTAACTTTACCTGTTGCTCCAACAACTACTTCTGCTCAGGCATGTGGTCCCCTTGATTTTACTTTGGCTGCCTCGGGAAATGGAACTTTAGACTGGTACGATGCAAACTCAGGCGGTAATCTTGTGCATACAGGAACAAGTTACCATACTCCTACCCTATCTGCAACTACAACTTATTATGTGGAAAGTACTACAACTTCTTATGGTGCTTCGCAATATACTGGTAAAGTTGATAATACCGGAACAGGACAATATTTTGCTAACTCGGGATATAGATATATGATTTTTGATTGTATTGTTCCATTAAGACTTGTTTCGGTTAAAGTATATTCTCAGGATGCAGGAAATAGAACTATTGAATTAAGAGATAATGGAGGTAACTTAGTAAATTCAGCTACTGTAAATGTTCCTATTTCCGGAACATCCGGTTATGTTTGCACACTTAATTTTGATATTCCTGCCGGAACAGGATATAGATTAGGTGTTGTTATCGGTACAACTAATAATTTATATATTAGTGCTAACCAAACATATCCTTTTACACTTTCAAATGTTATTTCAATTACAGGTAACAGTCAAAGCGGTACATATTATTATTTCTTTTATAATTGGGAAGTTCAAACACAAACAACTTGCACAAGTACCAGAACTCCGGTTACTGCTTCTGTAAATTCTGTACCTATCGGTAACTTTAGTTATACTGCAAACAATTTGAATGTTTCTTTTACTAATCTTTCGGATAGTGCAACTTCTTTTACATGGCTTTTTGGCGACGGCGGAACTTCTGCTCAAACAAACCCAAATTACACTTATACTATTGATGGAACTTATCAGGTTACTTTAATTGCTCATAGTAATTTTTGCGGAGACGATACATTAACTCAATCAATTACAGTTTCGGCTACCTCAATTATCAAAAATATTAGTAATTGTAATTTTAAAGTTTATCCTATTCCTTCTAAAGGCTTAATTACAATTGAAAATAGTTCCAATATTTTCGGAAAACCTGCAACAATTTATATAACTGATATATCCGGTAAACAATTATATAATACAAAAATTTATAATTTGTTAAATACTTTAGACTTAAGTAATTTATCAGATGGAATGTATTTTTTATCTGTTATTACTGATAACAACCAAAAAAATATTCCGATTATAATTTCTAAATAGTGTTAGAAAGAAAACTACTTAAAAATTACATTTGCTAACAATTATTAAATTGTTGTTGAATAACAATTTAACAATAAAACAATTTAGCCATTGAACTAAATAAGAGCAAATTTACATGTTTTCTTGCAGGCACTAAGTAAACACCTCAATAAATATTATTCGTTAAATTAAAAATTTTAATAAATTTGATTTTTGTAAATTGTAAATTAAAATTTGTTTATTGAAAATTTTCATAATCAATATTAATACTTTAAAATTTATTGCTTTAATATTGCTATTATTTAGTTGTAATGCTACTTTTGGGCAAAACTCAAAAGAAACTGACAGTCTGTTTAAAATTATTAAAAATAGTAAAGCAGATACTGCAAAAGTTGAAGCATATTCTAAACTTTTTTTTATTTATGAGTTTTCAGACACAGTTAAAGCTCAATTTTTTTTAAAACAAGAATTAAATTTAAGTAGAAATTTTAAAAATTCGCAATGGTTGGCAAGCACATATACTCATTTTGCTTTTTTTTACGAAGATAAAAGCGATTTAAACAAAGCTATTGAGTTTCATCAAAAAGCATTAACACTTTATAAAGAGAATATTTTTTTAAAAATTAAAATAAAAAATAAGAATATTTCAGCATGTTATAATAATATAGCGTTAATATATGATAAGTTAGGCATTTATAATAAGGCATTAGATTATTATTTATTATCGTTTAAAATGGATGATATTTTAGGTGATAGTCTTGGCGTTTCAATTAGTTATATGAATATCGGTATTATTCAAAGAAAATTAGGGAATGTTAACAAAGCTTTACAATATTATTTTAAGTCACTTAAAATTTTAGAAAAATTAAACAAGAAAAATTATATGGCTTATTGTTATAATAATATAGGGATGGCATATAAAGATAAAAAAGATTATAACAAAGTCATATGTTTTATTACGAAATCGTTAACAATTTACGAGAACACGAATGACCTTTACCACTTATCGGGTTGTTACCAGAACTTAGGTAATATGTATTGCGAATTAAGCGAATACGATAAATGTATAACATATTACCAAAAATCGTTAACCCTAAGAACTCAATCTGGGGACAAAGAAGGTCAATCATCAGTTTTAGGAGATATCGCTGCTTTAAATATCAAACTTAAACAATATGATAAAGCAATTAATAATGCTAACAAGAGTGCTTCTATAGCAAAAGAAATAGGCTCACTACCATTACAAAGATTTGCTTATGAAGTTCTTTCTGAAACATATAGCGATATAGAAAATTTTAAAAGTGCATTTGAATATCAAAAACAATTCAAATTATTAAACGATAGCATTTTTACAATTGAGGGAAGCAGGCAAATAAAAGGCATGGAAGCAAAATATGAGAACGAAAAAAAACAAAAAGAAATAGAATTGTTAAATAAAGATAAGCAATTGCAACAAAATGAAATTAAACAACAAATAATTGTAAAATATGCTTTTATTATTGGTTTTATACTCATGATTTTACTAGTTAGTTTTGTTTATAGAAACTATCGGAATAAAAGGAAAGCCAATTTGTTATTAAAACAACAAAATGCCGAAATTAGTCAGCAGAAAGAAGAAATTTCTACCCAACGTGATGAAATTGAAGCGCAAAGGGATTTGGTAACACACCAAAAAGAACATATCGAAGAAATTCATAAGGAAGTTACTGATAGTATAAATTATGCAAAAAGAATACAAGAAGCGGTATTGCCTGTAAGTGATGTAGCAAGAGCCGTTATGGGCGAACATTTTATACTTTTTAAACCAAAAGATATTGTTTCGGGTGATTTTTATTGGACAACACAAGTTAATAAATGGTTAATTGTTACAGTTGCCGATTGCACGGGGCACGGTGTACCCGGTGCATTTATGAGTATGTTAGGTATAAGTTTCCTAAACGAAATAGTACGCAAACAGGAAGTAAACAAGGCAAACCAAGTTTTAAACGAACTTAGAAACGAGATTATTAACGCATTACAGCAAAAAGGAATACAAGGTGAACAAAAAGACGGCATGGATATTTCGTTATTAGTATTAAATACCGAAACAAATGAATGTCAATGGGCGGGAGCCAATAATCCGCTTTATATTATCCGAAAAAACCCTCAAGGTTTAACCAAGCCAAAGCCATTGCAAAACCTTGAGGGTTTAGAGGAGCAAAATAATAAACTTTCAGAAATTCAAAACCTTAAGGTTTTAGATGTTCTCGAAGAAATAAAGGGCGACAAAATGCCCATAGCTATTCACCTCATAATGAACGACTTTACAAACCACGAATTTAAAATAACAAAAGGCGACTTGCTCTACCTCTTTAGCGATGGTTTTGCTGACCAGTTTGGTGGACCCAAAAGCAAAAAGTTTATGTACAAAAAGTTTAAAGAAATTTTGCTCACAAACTCTCAAAAACCAATGCCGGAACAAAAAGAAATTTTAGAAAAAGCTATAAACGAGTGGATTGGAAGTAATGAGCAAATTGACGACATAACAGTTTTAGGAATAAAAATTTAATTGCCTCATTGTTAAATTACTCACAATCTTTTTTATTTTTTATAGGTGTTCGTGATATCGCTTCGCTAAGTTGCTAAATTGTTGATTGTTAACTGCCAGATTGAGTAATTA
>JAVHRE010000073.1:0-5965 GCA_036171495.1 Bacteroidales bacterium | reverse complement strand
TTAAAATCTAATCATTGAATACTTACAACTATGACAACACATGAAACATCCCAATCTATAATCTTATAAACTCATCAACCCATAAACCTGTCATCCATAAACTTACCAACAAATATCCATTCTTCTTTTTTTTAACCAAGTTAAACTTTCTATATTTACAACAAAAAAATAAGAGGGATTTTAAAAATTAGATTTCTCAAGGCTTGCGACTGAACTAAAAGCGGAGTTTACTATTAAGTTGCAACTTTCCGAAAGTTTACTGGGCTTGTGGCTTGGTTAACTTTCGGAAAGTTTCTGATAACGCAGAGAAATTTATTTTTAGAAGCCCAGATAAATAATTTAGTACATGGCTGCCAACGAAAACACTCCTTTAATGAAGCAATATAATAGCATAAAGGCTAAATATCCCGATGCTATTTTGTTGTTTAGAGTTGGTGATTTTTACGAAACTTTTGGCGACGATGCTATAAAAGCTTCAAAAATTTTAGGTATAACTTTAACGAGCCGTAATACAGGATATGCTGCTGAAGCTCCACTTGCAGGATTTCCATACCACGCATTAGACACATATTTGCCAAAACTTGTTCGTGCAGGTCAACGTGTTGCAATTTGCGACCAGTTAGAAGACCCTAAATTAACTAAAAATATTGTAAAAAGAGGTGTTACAGAACTTGTTACACCTGGTGTAACAACTAACGAAAATGTTTTAAATAACCACGAGAACAATTTCCTTGCATGTATTCATCTCGCTCAAAAAGTTGCAGGAATAGCATTTCTTGATATATCTACCGGTGAATTTATGGCATCGGAAGGGACAATTGAACAAACCGAAAAACTTTTACAAAGTATTCAACCCAAAGAAGTTTTATACGAACGCTCAAAAAATAAGGAAATAAACGAATTATTTGGCAATAAATTCTATTTTTATAAATTAGAAGAATGGCTCTTTAATCAGGATACAGCAAGCGAAAGACTTTTAAAACATTTTGGTACAGCGTCGCTTAGGGGTTTTGGAATATCCGATTTAACTTTGGGAACAATTGCTGCAGGCGCAATTCTGCAATATTTAGACCTTACTCAACACGATAAATTACAACACATTACAAAAATTTCGAGAATTGATAACGATGATTTTGTTTGGTTAGATAAATTTACAGTTCGTAACCTTGAGCTTTTTCGTTCGGCAAACGAAAACGCAAAAACTCTGATAGATGTAATAGACCACACTCATACACCAATGGGTGCCAGAATGTTACGCAGATGGGTTTCTTTTCCATTAAAAGAATTAGAGGCAATAAATCACCGTTTATGTTCAACCGAATATTTTTTTAAAAATACGGAAATAGCTGCCACACTTTCATCGCACATTAAACAAGTTGGCGATTTAGAAAGACTTGTGTCTAAAGTAGCAGTAGCTAAAGTAAACCCTCGCGAAGTTGTTCAATTAAAAATATCGCTAAATGTTATAAATCCGATTAAGGAGATTTGTTTTAACAGCAACGAAAACAATTTAAAAAATGTTGCCGAACAACTTAATCCTTGTTTGTCTATTCTCGAAAAAATAACAAAAGAAATAAATACCGAACCGCCGGTTCAAATTAACAAAGGAGATGTTATTGCTTCAGGAGTATCAGAAGAATTGGATAATTTAAGAGATATAGCTCATGGTGGTAAAAATTATTTACAGCAACTTCAACAACGTGAAGCGGAAAGGACACAAATTCCATCGCTTAAAATCAGTTTTAATAACGTGTTTGGATATTATATTGAGGTTAGAAATACTCATAAAGATAAAGTTCCTTCCGATTGGATTCGCAAACAAACTCTTGTAAGTGCTGAGCGTTATATAACTACTGAATTAAAAGAATATGAAGAGAAAATTTTTGGTGCTGAAGAAAAAATCCTTCAACTCGAAACTTCACTTTTTAACCAATTGGTTGCAGCAATAGCTGAATTTATTCCTACACTTCAGTTGAATGCCTCATTAATTGCTCGTTTAGACTGTTTTTTGTCATTCGCCAAACTTGCTTCAGAAAATAATTATTGCAAACCCGAACTTAATACTTCAAACATTATTGATATAAAAGCAGGACGACATCCGGTAATTGAAAAACAACTTCCACCCGACCAGCCTTATATTTCTAATGACACTTTGTTAGATTCCGACAATCAACAAATAATGATAATTACAGGACCTAATATGTCGGGTAAATCAGCATTGCTTAGGCAAACTGCACTAATAGTTCTGCTTGCACAAATTGGCAGTTACGTTCCTGCTAATGAAGCAAATATTGGTATAGTTGATAAAATATTTACACGAGTTGGAGCATCTGATAACATATCACAAGGAGAATCAACTTTTATGGTTGAAATGATTGAAACTGCAAGTATTTTAAATAATATTTCTGCAAAAAGCCTTATTTTATTAGACGAAATTGGTCGTGGTACAAGCACTTACGACGGGATTTCAATAGCTTGGGCTATTACAGAATTTATCCACGAACATCCGCATGCAAAAGCAAAAACGCTATTTGCTACTCATTACCATGAACTTAACGAAATGGAAAATTCATTTAACCGGATTAAAAATTTTCATGTAAGTGTAAAAGAAATTAATAATAAAGTTATTTTTTTACGTAAACTTCAGCCGGGTGGCACCGAACATAGCTTTGGAATTCATGTTGCAGAAATGGCTGGAATGCCTAAATCGGTTGTAAAACGAAGTGCAGATATTTTAAAAGACCTCGAAAAATCTCATAAAAAGAATTCGTTATCTAAACCCGTCAGCGAAATTGCCGAACATCGCGAAGGCTTGCAACTTTCATTTTTTCAATTAGATGACCCCGTATTAAAACAAATCCGCGACGAAATAAAAAACCTTGATGTAAATAATTTAACCCCCATTGATGCTTTAAATAAACTAAATGAAATTAAAAGAATTACCGGCTTATAAGTATTTGTTAAATACTTTGTTTATAAAGCATTTTAACATTATCTTTTTAAATAAAATTATTTTACGATATTCGACAATTAAAAATATTTTCATGCCACAAGTTTATTTACAAAATCTATATAAAATTATTTTTTTACTAATTGTAAATTTTAATATTACTTCCATGTATTCTCAACAATATATAAACTCAACAACTACTAATAAAAATTTACAAACAAATATGGATGCAAACATTATGCAAATGTCTTCAATCCTTACTAAAGAAAATGATATTAAATACACACTACCGTTTGATTCTGTTCCGTGTTTTTCGGAGTTAATTATTGAAAGAAGAATTACCGAATTAAGTTTAACAACTCCAATAGCACTTGACTATAATCCGGTTGTAAAAAAATACATTGATTATTTTGCTATTAAAAAACGTGGACTGATTTCTAAAATGCTTGGAATGAGCCAATATTACTTTCCTATGATTGAATCAACTTTAGATAAATATCATTTACCGATGGAATTAAAATATTTAGCCATAGTTGAATCGGCTTTAAACCCCACTGCACGGAGTAAATCAGGAGCTGTAGGTTTATGGCAGTTTTTATTACCTACTGGTCAAATGCTCAATTTAAAAATTAATTCATTTATTGATGAACGGCAAGACCCTGTAAAATCAACAGACGCAGCTTGCAGATATTTGGAATATCTTTATAACACATTTAAAGATTGGCAATTAGCACTTGCAGCATATAACGGAGGTCCAAGTTTAGTAAGAAACGCTATTATTCGTTCGGGTGGTAAAACTGATTTTTGGGAACTTCGACCATATTTACCTGTCGAAACACAAGGTTATGTACCCGCATATATTGCTCTAACTTATGTTATGAATTATTCCGTTGAGCACAATATTCGTCCCGATGTTCCTAAACTTTTTTATTATCAGGTGGATACAGTGATGATTAACCAATCTATTTACTTTGCCTCAATTGCCAATAATCTTAAAATTCCTTTTGAAACAGTTAAGTTTTTAAACCCTTCATATAAGACTAATTACATTCCAAAAAGTAATGAACCGGTTCCTTTAATACTGCCTGCAAATAAAATATCTGCTTTTATTCAAAATCAAAGAACTATTTTTAGCTATTCATTCCCAACTGATTCTATACTAAAAATAAACGAAAATTATAACAATCAATCAAAAACATTGGTAAATTATATTGTTCAAAAAGGCGATTATATTAATAAAATTGCTTTAAAATACAGATGTTCGGTTGAAGATATTTTAGGATGGAATAATTTAAAATTATTAAGTTTAACAAGCGGTACCATTTTAAAAATTTGGGCATTAAACCAAGCCGAAAATTCTATTACTGATATTTCGAATTCCGATAAAAAACAAGAAAATATAAATAAAAAATTAGTTGTTTACACTATTCAAAAGGGCGACACATTGTTTAGTATATCTCAAAAATTTGTTGGAACTACTGTTGCTGAAATAATGCTATATAATAAGCTCACAAATGAGAGCAACTTAATTCCCGGTACTCAATTATTAATTAACACGATTTCCAACTAATTTATGGCATAATTTTCGTTTTCTAAAATTTAATTTATTAAGCGAATACATACAAATATCTTTTACAAAAAGCAGAACAAATATTGTAACTACACAGCCAGTTTAAAATGTTAAAGAACAAATATATGCCACAGATTCACAGATTAAAATTAATTGGTTTTTTAAATTTCCACAAATAAAACTACCTTTGGTAGTTTAAAATCTGTGAATCTGTGGCTATTTTAAAGTTAATTTAGTGGCTGAGTAGTTACCAAATATTTAATTATTATCTGATGAAAATTCAAATACTAATCATTTTTATAACTGTTACGCTATATTCATGTAATAATACTCGCCGTGATTTACTTCCTAATGTTACAGGCAAATCTGGTGAAATAGTGGTTGTTATTGAAAAAAATACTTGGACAATGTCGTCAGGCGATGAATTAAAAAAAATACTTACAGCAAATCAATCTGCACTGCAACAAGATGAACCAATGTTTCATTTGTTTCACATTGAGCCATCAAACTTTAGCGAAATTTTTCAATTGAGCAGAAATATAATTTTAGTAAAAAAAGGAAATAAAAATGATTCCACTTTTATTCACATTAAATATAATGTTTGGGCAAAGCCTCAAGCATATATGGAAATTACAGCTCCAACCGATTCTGATTTAACAACCCTAATTAAAAATAACAAAGAAAGTATTTTAAATTTTTTTATTACTAATGAACGTCAAAGAATACAAGACACATATAAAACTTTTAAAGAAAACGAAATAACAAATACTTTATTAAAGCATCATATCAGTTTAATTTTTCCCAAAGGTTATAAAATTGATATTGACACTCTTGGATTTGTTTGGATAATTTCTGAAACACCTAATACAAGTCAGGGGATTTTTATTTATGAATACGATTATTGTGATTCAAATACTTTTTCTCCTAAATATATATTACAAAAAAGAGACTCGGTATTGAAGCGGTTTGTTCATGGTTCATTGCAAGGCACTTATATGACTACTGAACACGATTATACACCGTTTACTAATAAAATTTTAATAAATGGTAAATACATTTATGAACTTAGAAGTTTATGGAAAGAACAAAACGACTTTATGGGGGGTCCGTTTATTAGTTTATCTTCAATTGACGAAAAAAGAAAAAAAGTAATTACTGTTGAGGGATATGTTTATGCACCTAAATGCAATAAACTAGAGTATGTAAGGCAAATTGAAGCAATATTATACACACTGGAAATGAAATAATTTAACTAAGGAAATAAAAGCTAGGACTTACGCAAAAAAAACAATATGACACGAACTTAGCGAAGCGATTTCACGAATACCTTTAAAATAAAATATAAATATGAGTAATTACACTAATAAAAAATAAGTTATTGGGTTATTTAGTTATTGAAAAAGTAACTACTCACCCGATTAATATATTGAAAATAAACGCTCAAA
>JAVHRE010000072.1:0-6007 GCA_036171495.1 Bacteroidales bacterium | reverse complement strand
GGCATATATTTGTTCTTTAACATTTTAAACTGGCTGTGTAGTTACAAATTATTTTATTAAATTTTTAATTTAGTCGGTTAATAATGATATTTTTATTTATATTTGCACCCTAAAAAAAACAGAAAATTAATTAAATAATAAATTAAGTTATTGAGCGAATTATCTATTAAAGAAATAACTAATAACTCAATAACTCAATAACTTAATAACAAATATCAAAATGGCAACATTACAAACAATTAGGAATCGTGCAGGAGTGCTTGTTTCAGTGGCAATTGGAGTATCGCTACTTGCTTTTATTATGAGCGACTTAATTTCAAATAATAAATTATTTAGCTCAAGTCAAAAAACAGATGTGGCTAAAATTGCCGGTGAAGGAATTCCTGTTAAAGTTTTCGAAGAAAGAGTTAACGAACTTACCGAGAATTATAAAAGAAATTCTAACAAAGAAAGTACCCCTGACGAAGAAACAATGCAAAGCATTCGCGACCAAGCCTGGGAAGAACTTATTACAGATTTCGTTGTTGCAAACAATTTAGAAGATGATGGAATAACTGTTAATTCAGAAGAATTACAAGATATGGTTGTAGGCAATAATGTTGACCCACAAATTCTTCAAATACCAATTTTTAAAGATAAAGCAACCGGTCAATTTGACCCAAATTTAGTTAAACAATTTATTGCAAACATGGATAAAGACAAAACCGGTGCTGCACGTTTAAGCTGGGTAACATTCGAAAAACAATTGCAACACACTCGATTATTAAATAAATATTACACACTTGTAAAAAAAGGATTATATGTAACAACCGCAGAATCAAATAAATATGCCGAAGATGGTGCAAACATGTACGATATTCGTTATACATTAAAAAAATATAGCGAAGTTGCAGACTCTGCAATTGCTGTTAAAGATGAAGAAATTGAAAAATATTATAACGAACATAAATATTTGTTTGAACAAGAGGCATCAAGAGATATTGAATATGTAGTTTTCGATGTTATGCCTTCTCAACAAGATATAGCAACCATTAAATCAAAAATGGAAAAAATTAAACCAGAATTTGACACAATAACCAATGTTTCCGATTTTGTAAATCATAATTCTGATGTTCCTTATTCCGAACAATTTTTCTCGAAAAGTTCATTAACTCCACCTTACGATAGTATATTTTTTAATGCAAAACCCGATTTGGTTTATGGACCATTTATCGAAAACGGACTTTATCGCATGGCACGTTTAATGTCGTTCAAAAATTTATCAGATTCAGTAAATGCAAGCCATATTTTAATTTCTCCAAGCGAAAAAAGAACCAAAGAACAAGCTAAACTATTAGCAGATAGTTTGAAAACTGTTATTGCTCAAGGTGGCGATTTTGCTGCTCTTGCAATGCAATACTCCGACGATAAAGGTTCTGCGACTCAAGGTGGTAATTTAAAATGGTTTAAGTTAGGCATGATGGTAAAGCCATTCGAGAAAGCTGCATTCGATGGAAAAAAGGGAGATGTTGTTATTGCCGAAACGCAGTATGGTTATCATATTATTAAAATTATAGATAAAAGCGAAGCAAGTAATAAAGCCGAAATAGCATATATAGATTGGAAAATTGAACCAAGTTCAGAAACATATCAAAATATTAAAACAAAAGTTTATCAATTTGCCGGATTAAATACTACAAAAGTTCAATTTGATGCTGCAATTACCAAAGAAGGACTTAATAAACGCGTGTCCAATAACTTACGCCCTAACGACCGCAATATTGCCGGTTTAGAATCACCACGCGAAATAATTCGATGGGCTTATAAAGAAGAAACCAAAAAAGGTGAAATATCGCAACCATTTGAATTTACCGACAAGTTTGTTGTTGTATATTTATCGGAAATTCGCGAAAAAGGAACTGCCGAAAAAGAACAAATTAAAGAGCAACTCACATCGCTTGTTCGTAAAGATAAAAAGGCAGAAAAATTTATTACTGAACTTAAGAATGCTTCTTCGGCTGGAACAATTGACGGATTAGCACAAAAATTAAATATTGTACCACAAGATGCAACAGGCATTAACTTTAATTCATTTTCGTTACCGGGTATTGGAATTGAACCAAATGTAATTGCTTCTGCTACTTGTTTAGATAAAGGAAAACTTTCGCAGCCTATTAAAGGTAATAATGGAGTTTTTGTAATTACAGTTACAAACAAAACAAGAGCGCCACAGCAAATTGATAATAAAATGACTAAAATGCAACTATCAAACGAAGTTAAAACGCGTGTAGATTATCAAGCATTTGAAGCACTTAAAAAATCAGCCGAAGTAAAAGATTACAGGTATTTATGGTACTAAAAATTTAAAGGGAGTTTTTTTAACTCCCTTTTTTATTTTAATTTAAAAATATTTTGTACTTTTAAACCGTATATTTTAAGATATGAAATTTAAAACTGCATATTTATTTTTTATTATATTTTTCATATTTCATGCATTAAATGTTAATGCACAAAGTCAAAAATTTTACAACTTTTACTATCGCTTATTTACTGTAGAACATGGTTTATCTACATCAAGTATTTTTTCATTATTTCAAGATAAAAAAGGTGATTTGTGGATAGGAACAATTGGCGGTGGAATTAACATTTATAATGGAGTAAGTTTTAGAAATATTACCAAAGATAATGGTTTGGCAGGAAACAGTGTTTATTCAATTATCCAAGATAAAAATGGTGCAATATGGGCAGGCACTGATAAAGGAGTTTCAAAAATTGAAGGAAATGTATCTTATAACTATCGAATAACAAATTACACAACAGAACAAGGACTTCCCGACAATACTGTTTGGAAAATATTTGAAGACCATGCAGGAAAAATTTGGGCAGGAACTGGTAAAGGATTAGCTGTTTTTAACAAAAACAAATTCGAGCTTTACACAACAAAATCAAATTTAGACAAACAATATATTTCAACAATATTTGAGGATAGTGATAATAATATGTGGTTTGGAACAAAAACACAGGGTGTTTTTAAAATAAATGGCAAAAACGTTAAACAATATTCTACAATTAATAAATTATCTGATAACTGGGTGTTTACAATTAATCAAGATAAGAACAAAAATATTTTTGTAGGAACTTCCATGGATTTAAATATAATAACTAACGACAGCATTATTCGTCATCATTATTCTTCAAGTTTCACAGCATCATCAAAATTGCCATCTGGTAAATTAATTTTTACAACATATTCGGGTAAAATAATAAATTTATCTGAAAACAATTTCGACTTAAATGCTTTATACTACACAAACGATTATAATTACAGAACAAGCTTAGTAGATAAAGAAGGAAATATTTGGATTGGCACTGAAACCGGATTAATTCAAATTCCACCATCACCATTTATTAACTGGAATGACAAGCAAAACTTAACAAAGAGTAATGTATATGCAATTGCAAAGGGATATAATCCATTTGAACTTTGGATTGGTAGCGCAAAAGGAGGTGCATATTGTTTCAGAGAAAAAAATGCAAACTTAAGATTTTATAATTATTCATCAATTAAAGTTGTTGAAAGTAATGAAAAAAACATCACACCTAAAAGATTAAAAGAAATTGTTAAAAAAAATCTAAATAGTAGTACTGTTTTATCAATTGTAAAAGACAATAAAAATCGCACTTGGTATGGTACTTATGGTGGAATTAGCATTTTTAATACTATTGATAGCAGTTTTATACATATAACAAATGATACTGCCGAAAAAAAATATAATTGCATAATAAATAAGAAGTTGCAAAACAAAGGTATAAACTGCTTAACTAAAGATATTTATGGAAATATATGGTGCGGAACATTATCTGGTGTAAATGTTTTTTCTGACACAACAATTATTATAAATAATACTGAACTTAAAAAACTTGATAGAATTTCAATTTACCATATTTTTCAGGACAATAGAAGAAACATTTGGTTTAGCACTCAGCAAGGACTTTATTATTATAATGGTAAAATTTTAACACATCTAACTAAAAACAAAACATTTTCCGATGAACAAATAAACTCTGTAACACAAGACAATCATAATAATTACTGGATAGCTACTAAAGAAGGCATTTACTATTATAATAACAAAGAAGTTAAAAAAATAGATAAATCAAAAGGTTTAATGTCAGATAATATATATTCCATAACAATTGATAAAACAGGTGATTTTCTTTTTATTGGTTCAAATCAAGGTCTTGATAAATTAAATCTTAAAACTTTTTATTCAACAAAAAAAATAGAAGTTAGACATTATGGTAAATACGAAGGATTTTTAGGTTTAGAATGCAACAGAAATGCAAATTATATTGATAGTTTAGGAAGAATATGGCTTGGTACTGTTGACGGAATTACAATGTATAATCCCGAATTAGATAAAATAAATACTGTTAAACCAAACACTTATATCACTAAAATTTTATGCAACTTTCAGGAATATTTCGACTGGTCGCAATACTCATTCGGAATTGATACAATCACAGGTTTACCAATAGATTTGGTTTTACCATATAATAAAAATCACCTAACATTTCAATATGCAGCAAATAGTTTAACTACACCCGAAAAGGTACGTTATAAATACATGATGCAAGGCGTTGACGATAATTGGTCGCCACCCGAGTCAAAAAACGAATTTGACATCCCTACCCTACCACCTGGTAAATATACATTTAAAATAAAAGCATGTAATAACGATGGTTTATGGAACGAAATCCCTACCACTTTTTCATTCGAAATTAGCCCTCCATGGTATTTTACATGGTGGTTTCTAATAAGTGTAGCAATTATCACAATAATTCTAATTTTTATTTACATAAAATATAGAGAGGCTGCACTACGCCGCGATAAATTCCGACTCGAAAAAACTGTTAAAGAAAGAACAACAGAAGTTGTAAAACAAAAAGAAATTGTTGAACAAAAAAATAAAGATATAACCGATAGTATTAATTATGCAAAAAATATTCAGGAAGCAGTTTTGCCAACTAAAGAAGAAATATTCAAATATTTTCCGGAATCATTTTTATTATATAAGCCACGCGACATTGTTAGTGGTGATTTTTATTGGATATCTCACAAAAACAATAAAACTTATTTTGCTATTGCCGATTGCACCGGACATGGTGTTCCGGGAGCATTTATGAGTATGTTAGGCATTGCATTTTTAGACGAAATAATTGGAATAAACAATACGATTTCTGCAAGCAATATGCTTAACCAGCTTCGCGAAAATGTTATACTTTCGCTCAGACAAACTGGTAAAGAAGGCGAAGCAAAAGATGGAATGGATATTAGCTTAATTATTTTCGATAATGAGAAACAGGAAATTGAGTTTGCAGGTGCAAATAATCCAATTTATATTGTGAGGGGTGAGCAAAACCTAACAGAGGAAAAAAACCTAACAGGTTTTCAAAACCTGTTAGGTTTAGAGGAGCTAAAAGGAGACAATATGCCAATTGGAGTTCACATTAAACAGCAGCCATTTAATAGTCACACGGTTAAAATAAATAATGGAGACTCCATTTATATGTTTTCTGATGGTTTTGCCGACCAATTCGGTGGTCCTCTTGGCAAAAAGTTTAAATATAAACAATTAAAGGAATTATTAATAAAAATCAATCACTTACCAATGCCGGAACAAAAAATATTGCTCGAAAATACAATTATCGAATGGCGAGGGGAAAACCCACAAATTGACGATATTATGCTCGCTGGTATTTACTTTGGAAAAGAAACTTTAAACAATGAACAAAGTGAAAAGTGAAAAGTACAAAGTGAAGCCAAACAATAAACAATAAACAATAAACAAACAACTATCTTAAATCACAAATTTTTATAATGTATGTTGTTTTTTCCAAATGCTAAAATTAATATAGGTTTAAATATTTTAAACAAAAGAGCCGATGGTTATCATAACATCGAAACCATTGTGGTACCAATTGCTCTAAAAGATTCTTTGGAATTTATTCCATCTAAAAATTTCAA
>JAVHRE010000071.1:0-24545 GCA_036171495.1 Bacteroidales bacterium | reverse complement strand
TGCTAACAACTATATATTCGCAACTTATTCGACATTAGGCGTTTACAAACAGTTAAAATCATTTATTTTGTATATAGTTATTGTTTGAGTATTAATTTACGGGACTTCTAAAAATTGATTTCTCTGCGTTATGCTCCTTCACTAAAATGCTCATTTACAATAGTAAACTCCGCTTTTAGTTCAGTCGCAAGCCTTGAGAAATCTAATTTTTAGAACCCCTCTTTATAACTTAAGGTAAAACATCTCCAAAGCAAGTTCCTATTCTGCGGGCTTTTCTAATTAATGGAAAATTAGCAGGTACCAGCCTTGTTTTGTCTTGTACTTCTGAAAGTTTAATAGAAGTAATATCATTATTAATAATGCAAACCATTTCGCTATAACGGTCTTCTGCAATCAAATCAACAGCATGGGTTCCATATCGGGTTGCAAGAATTCTATCTGTGGGCGATGGCGTTCCACCACGCTGCAAATAACCTAAAACGGTAACACGGGTTTCGTAATCAAGATTATCTGATATTACTTTGGCAATATAATCGCCGGCTTTAAACTTTTTTGGTTTCTCAATTCCTTCGGCAACAACTACAATAGAATATGCTTTTTTTGCAATGGCTCTGTTTTCGAGATATTTACAAACAATTTGTTCGTTGTATGGAATTTCTGGCAGTAAAATAATATCACCACCTCCTGCAACTCCCGAATACAAAGCTATCCAACCTGCATGATGCCCCATTACCTCTATTACCATAATTCTTTTATGGCTATTGGCTGTTGTATGCAGTCTGTCAATTGATTCTGTGGCAATGTTTACAGCCGAATCGAATCCAAATGTAACATCTGTTCCCCAAACATCATTGTCAATTGTTTTTGGAATGCCAATTATATTAAGACCAGCTTCGGAAAGAAGCGATGCGGTGAGCATTGTACCATTTCCTCCAATACAAACCAAGCAATCGAATTTTGCTTGTTCGTAATGCTCTTTAATAAGTTTGGGTTTATTTATTTCGTTTTGTAAAATATCTTTTTTAAAAGGTTTTTCGCGTGATGTACCTAAAATTGTTCCGCCAAGAGTTAAAATATTTGAAATGTTACTTTCTTTAATTTCAAAATATTCTTTGTTAATTAAACCGGTATATCCGTTAGAAATGCCAATTACGGTCATTCCATATTCTAAAATTGCTGTTTTTGCAACTCCACGTATTGCAGCATTAATTCCAGGACAATCGCCACCGGCAGTAAGTATTCCTATTCTTTTGTCTATTTTCTTTTGCATAACAATGATTACAATATTTTTTTAATGATTTTTTACAAATTTAGTTTTATTTTTTTCAAATTATTTTTTTTGTCAAAATTCTTTTTTATTAATAAAATAATCAGATTTGATAGAAATGTTAAAATATGTTAATTTATAAAGGATATTTATATCCTTTATTGTTTTTTATATTATATTTGCATCAATAAAAATAAATAAAAATGGAAACAATTGAAATTTTAGATGTTACTCAAATTGAGCCAAGATTAAAGCATAAAACAATTTTTAATAAAATTGACAATTTAAAACAAGGCGATTCATTGGTGATACACAATGACCACGATCCAAAACCATTACATTACCAATTGATGGGTGAAAGAGGTAACGCCTTTGCATGGGAATATTTAGAAAACGGACCAGAATGGTGGAAAGTTAAAATAACAAAAAAAGGTAATGAAACTGATGAACTTACAGTAGGTAAGATAGTTGCAGACAACTATAAAAAAATAGAAGTGTTTAAAAGACACAACATTGACTTTTGCTGCGGAGGCGACAAAACTCTTAAACAAGTGTGCAACGAAACAGGAATTTCATTATCGCAATTAGAAACTGATCTTATGCAAATTGACAATAAAAAAGTTTCGCCTTCATTTGATTATAACAACTGGGATATTGATTTTTTAGCTGATTATATTATAAACACACATCATCGCTATGTAAAAGATAATATAGATTTAGTAAATGAACTTGCTTTAAAAGTGGCAAGTGTTCATGGAAATTCTCATCCCGAAGTGGAAAAAATTGCTAAATTGTTTTCAAATATTGTAGCTGTGTTTCCTGACCATTTAGATAAAGAAGAAAACTCGCTTTTCCCTTACATTAAAAAATTAGTTCAGATTAAAAAGGGCAGTCAAAATGTTTCAGAATTATTAAGCGTAACAGTTGAAAATCCAATTGAAGTTATGAAAAAAGAACATGACGAAGCAGGGAACAATTTCAGAGAAATGAGAAAAGCAACCAATAATTTCGAACTACCCGCAGATGCCTGCAATTCATATACTTATTTGTATCAGAAATTAATCGAATTTGAAGAAGATTTACATCAGCATGTTCATTTAGAAAACAACATATTGTTCCCTAAAGCAATTCAAATTGAAAAAGAATTAAAATTGTTATAATATTAAAGGAATTAAAAGAAGAAGATTGAGAAGAAATGATTAAAATAGAAAAACATAAAGCTAATATGAGCAATAACTTGTAAAATTTTAAAAAGATGAAAATTAACAGTAAAACTAAAATTTCTGAATTGTTAAAACAAAATATAAATGCTTTAGAAGCAATTGTATCAATTAATCAACATTTTACAAAACTTCGTAATCCGTTGTTACGAAAAGTAATGGCATCCAGAGTAAACATTTCGCAAGCTGCAAAAATCGGGAAATGCTCTGTAGAAGATTTCTATAATGTATTATTACCTTATGGTTTTGAAGTTGATAAAAGCGAAATAATGAATGATAACAATGAGCAGTCAGAAAAACCAAATTGGTTAAAAAATGCAGAAAAACTACAAATAATTGATTTAGATGTACGTCCGATTATCGCTCAACACAACGATCCTTTTAACGAAATTATCAGTAAAACCCATGAGCTAAAATCGGGACAAATTCTTTGTATAATTAACACATTTGAACCGGTTCCAATTATCAAAATACTAAATAGCAAAGGATATGAAAGCTATGTAGAATATGTTAACGAAGATGAGGTTTATTCCTATTTTGAAATAACTAAATCAAATAACGAAACAACAAACAATTCCGAATTTTTATTAACAGATAATGAGCAGTTTGAGAATTTAACAAAAAATTACACAAACAAACTTAAAGAAGTTGATGTCAGGAGCTTGGAGATGCCTTTACCAATGCTAACAATTTTAGAAGAATTAAAAAACCTTCCAAAAGAATTTGCATTATTTGTAAATCATAAAAAAGTACCAATGTATTTACTGCCCGAACTTAAAGAACTTAATTTTAGATATGTGATTTGTAAGATTTCCGATGAATATTATAAACTATTAATATTTAGGTAAATATGAGTACTTTAGGTATAAAAAATACTCCATCAATGAAAGCTGTAATTCCATTTTATGGTATTGCAGCAATTTCGTTCCTTGCTTTAACTATTATGCTTTTCTTTTCAGCCGATGCTTTTAATGGCGATTACACTCAGGAAAATTTTCTGACAATAGTACATACAGCAGCATTAGGTTGGGGAACAATGATAATTTTTGGTGCAACATTTCAATTGTTGCCAGTTATATTTGAAACCGAGCTATACAGCGATAAACTTGCATTTACAACATTTCTCTTCCTTTTAGCCGGAACAATTATTTTAGTTTTTAATTTTTGGATATACTCACTTGGAACTATGATGCAAATTGGTTCAGGATTAATTTTAATATCAATTATATTATATGTGTTAAATGTTATTTTTACAGCAAGAAAATCTGAAAAAAGCTCGGTTCAAAAATACTTTATTGTAACCTCTGCAATTTGGTTATTGGTAACTTCAATTATCGGTGTGCTGTTAGTATCAAATTTTTCTTCCCCGATTTTTGAGCAAGACCCTACACAAATATTAAAATTACACGCACATGCAGGAATTGTTGGTTGGTTCTTACTTTTGATTATCGGAGTCGGGTCAAAATTATTTCCAATGTTTTTACTTGGTAAATCATCTAAAGAAAAATTATTAAAACCATCCTATTTCTTAATAAATGCCGGATTATTGCTATTTTTAACAGATGGTTTTATTTACGGAATAACTTATAGAACACTGATTTATACTATAATTATTATTGCCGGTATAATATTATTTTTACTTTTTATTTTTGGAGTTTTTAAAAACAGGTTACGAAAAAAAATTGATTATCAAATGAAACAATCTTTATTATCAATGCTATTTCTTTTGTTTGCAATTATTCATGTACCAGTTTTAATTTTTAAGCCCGATAAATTAAGTTGTGTTTTTGTTTACGGAACATTAATTTTTATGGGGTGGATAACTTCAATTATTTTAGGAATGACAACAAAGACTCTACCTTTTATTGTTTGGAACAATGTGTACAAAGATATTGTTGGTAAAACTAATGTTCCAATGCCAAAGCAGTTATATTTTGATAAATGGATTAAATGGCAATTTGTTATTTATTTATTCTCGATGATATTACTTATAATTGGAATTAAATTAAACTCTTACTTATTATTAAAATCTGCTCCTATTTTAATGATTATTGTAGCAATTATTTATAATATTAATGTTTTTAAAATAATTTTTCATAAATCAAAAATTTAAAAAAATGAAAATTAATAAAGAAGATAAATTTTTTATTGAAAAAACAAAAGCATTAAAAGCTTTAAGTTTTGTAATGGACCCTGAATTAGAGGTAAATATTGTTGATTTGGGATTAGTTTATGAAATAAATTTCTTTGACAATAAAAGAATTCATGTGGTTATGACTTTTTCAACTCCTGGATGTCCCTTGGGCGAAAGTATCGAAAATGGTGTTAAAAATACTTTAGCAGAAGAATTTCCTTTTTATGAAATTGAAGTTGAAATAGTTTTTGAACCGATGTGGGCGGTAGAAATGATGTCGGATTCGGCAAAACAGCAATTAGGTATAACAGAATGATTTCAAAATCATGTAAATATGGAATTAGAGCGGCATTATTTGTTGCATCAAAAATTAATGAAAAAGTTAAATTAAGTGTTAAAGAAATTGCTTTTGAGATAGATGCTCCTGAAGCTTTTACTGCTAAAATATTACAAAGTTTAACACGCCACAAAATAATTATTTCTACTAAAGGTCCTTTTGGTGGTTTTTATGTAGAACAAAGTAACCTTAAAATTCCACTAATTAATATAGTAAATGCAATAGATGGATTAAGTATATTTCAAGATTGTGGTTTAGGATTACAACAATGTTCTGATGAACACCCATGCCCTTTTCATAACGATTATAAAGTAATAAGAGATGAAATGTTTAATATTTTTACAAAAACCACAATTGGTAAATTTTCTAAAAATCTAATTACTGGCGAAGCTTTTATTAAAAGTATTTAGCTTGGTCTTTCGCATCCCTTTCTATTGTAATACTACCAGTTAATAAATGTAGCAAAAGCAAAAAATAAAAAATGCTTATATATTCAGCTTTGATTGACAGTTATGAATGCGATCCACAGTAGCAAAGCCAAGAAGTGGGCATAAAGAAATAAGTGTATTAAAAGATCTTTTACTGAAAGGGTAGATTAATAAGTACCTGTTAGCGTAAGATCGGTAACGATTTTATAAGGATTCATATATCAATATCATTCAACTTTTTACCATATTGATTTGTTCTTTTAATTTGATAAATCCTGAAATAAAGGAGTGTATTAAGCCAATGAAAGTTATTATCCATGCTACAAGTGCAATATAAATAAAAACATCATAAATGTAGTGCAGAAAAGAAATATTCAATGCCTGAGCCATCCGCAATGTACAAACAGTGTACATTCCCTGCGGGAAGACTGCTCCCCAATATAGCGGGTCATATTTTAACGGGTATCTTTTATAAACATGTCGCCAAATAGCTAAAATAATAAGCATAGGAATCCACCATGTTCCGGTTGCCCAATAAAAAACTGTGAAACCCTTCATAAAAGGCAGCAAAGAGTCGAGAAACGGAGCATCAGGAGAATTGATGATTAGCACTGAGCCTGCAAGTGTTGAAATTGCCATAGCGCCCATATTAATCCAGTAGGGAGGTGCAAGGTCATCAGGAGAAAATTTAAAGAAAGTATAACGGTAAAAAATAAGTGAGATCATCCAGATGTAAAACATTCCACCCCACAGCCACATGGAAAGAGCAAAAAAGTTAACCTCAACTCTATGTGGTTGCTGAATATGAGAGGCAATTAAGGCACTAAGTATTGCAACGGATTGAGTAGCAACAATGGCTGTGAGCCATGCTCCAGTAATTCCATCACCGAGTGTTGGCTTGTCTTGTTTAATAGTAAATGATGTGAATATAGCATAAGTCAAAAAAATCCACAGGATAATTCCTAAGATTAATAATACTAATGCAATATTAAAATTATCAAACATAATTATGTACTGAACTCCGAGAACACAGGTACCGGCAACAGTGGTAAAAAAACCTGGGCCTTTCATGTGATTTGTCATATCGCTTATGACTTCTTTTGAAAACCATACCAATCGTAAAATAGTGAGCAGACATAGGACAACAAAAAAAATATTATTCAACACAAACAAAACTATGGCAATAAATTTCATTTCCATCAAGTAAGAAGCAACGGAAATAATACCAGTTGCCATCACTAACGCAAAATAAGCTGGCGATAAGTTTTTTATTTGTGCTTTTAGCTCAATCCAAATAAGTTTGCCTGAAGTTGCAGAAAAAATATTATTGGATAGTTTCACTGTTAATTATTATTGACCATTTTTCTGATGAATTGATTTTATGGAAATACGCTGTAAAACAATACAAATTACTGCTATCACAGCAAGAAACATCCAGCAAGTAGTCCAAATGCCTGATGCCTTTAGTAAATAACCAAAAAGAATTGGTCCGAAAAATCCGCCAAGACCGCCTAAAACACCCACAATACCTCCTACGGCACCCATGTTGGTGGGATAATAATCAGATATATGTTTATAAACGGCTGCACTTCCAATCCCCATCATTATTCCAAGTATAAAGACTAATAACGCAAAAATCCATTTATTAGCTTGGAAATAAATTTGAGTAGTTCCTTTTGCCAACAATTGCCCTTTACTTATTACATCACCAGCTTTTACATTGGGTTCCTGATGGAAAGTGGCGGTTGGGAGTAATAAAAAATCTTCCTCTTTATCGTGATAGATGCCAAAACGGATGGCAACCCCGGAAGAATCACCTGATTTATTCTGAAACAAATATTTATCATCACCCACTATAATTTCGTTGTTAGAAACCATACTGACTGTTCCTGGTTTTGCTGCCATTATACCTTGTCCGGGTGCTTTAATTTCCATTCGTGGAATAAAAAGAAAGAGCAAGCATACAATGCAAGTACCGAATACCCATAGAAGTACTATTCGAGCTCCCTTTTTATCGGCAAGCCATCCACCCGCAGCCCTTATCAATCCTGCAGGCAAATTAAACGCAGATGCCATGAATCCAGCTGTGACAATTGACATGGAATACATGTTTACATAATATGGAACAAGCCATTGTGACAAAGCGACAAAACTTCCAAAGACAAAGAAATAATATAGCCCGAACCGCCATACTCTGATTTCTTTCAAAGGTAGCAATCGTTGACCTATTGTTCGGGACTCTTGCGGTTTTTTATTTTCGGTTGCCAAAAGAAAAATAACTCCAACTATAACAAGCAGGGCGGCATATAGTTGTGGCAAAGTCCGCCAGGCATCTATATTAGCTCCATTATTGGTGAGTTTATTTAGAATAGATGGTGCAAACAAAGTTGTTAGAGCAGCTCCGACATTTCCAACACCAAATATCCCCAATGCTGTGCCTTGTCTTTCTTTGGGATACCATAAGGAAGTGTAAGCTACACCAGTAGCGAAAGAAGTTCCCGCCAACCCAAATCCAAAGCTAAGAAGAAGAAATGAAGAGAAGCTATTTGCCTGTGATAAAAAAAACATTGGAATAGCGCAGAAGAATAAAATTGCCGTCATCACCCATCTGCCTCCAAATTTATCTGTCAGAATTCCTATCGGCAAACGAAAAACAGAACCCACTAATACCGGAACACCCAGCAGCCATCCAATTTCAACTGGACTCCATTTAAACACTCCGTTATTTACCAAGAAAGTAACCAATACACCATTAATCATCCACGCAGCAAAACAAATTGTAAACGCAAGGGTATTTAAAGCCAGTATTCTATGAGATTTACCAATAATAATAGTTTCCATAGGATGATATCTTTTTATTTTTAATTGTTTTTTGGTTTAACACCTTTGTTAATTACTCTTGATAAATTAATTTTTTTAGGATCCCAATTCCAGATAACTCTTTGAGTATTTCTAAAATAATACAAAATAGGATAAAGCAAAAAATGAACAAATCGTGTAAAAGGAATAGTAGCAAACAGCAAAAATCCTGAAACAATATGAATTTGAGCTGATAATGGTAAAACTTCAATTGCTGCTATGTTTGGTGAAAATGTAAATAAAGAGTATAAATATGGAGTTAATGATGATGCAAACCATGATGAACCCCAACGGTTAAAATAAGCAACCCATAACCCTGAAGTTATTTGAACTAAAAGAATTATATAAACCCAGACATCCATTTTTGACGTAACAACTTTAATTCTGTCATATTTTAATCTTCTGATAATTAATACTATCAAGCCAAATAGGGCAGATAAAGCAAATCCAAAAGCACTTATTTCGATTATTAAAAGCCGAACTTCAACTCTGTTCCAGGCCAGAACTGATGACGGGAATAAGAATCCTATTAAATGTCCAAAAAATAAAAATATAATTCCCCAATGAAAAAGCCTTATTCCTTTATGTAATGTATTTGCTTCGAGAAATTGCGATGACAATGATGAAAAATTATATAGGCTAAATTTGTATCTAAATGCTATACCTATTATCATTATAAAAATTGAAGCGTAAGGCAATCCAATAAAGAAAAATGTGCTCATAATCAATTAATTTTAAAATTGTTTAACACCACACGATTTATTATTACAATTTATATTGTTAAGAAAATTAGTTTTATCTTTGTTAAGTACCTCGTATTGCTTATAATTCAGATTATTAAAATCAGTTTCCAAAACATTTAACAATGTGTCAAGCAACTCTTTATAAACATTTACTTTGTCAATAAAGTTTTTAAGCATTTCTTTAACAGCAGGAATTATAACTGAATAAGCTAGTTCTTGAGCTAAATTTTTATCATTAATTTTAGGTAAAAGTGTAAGCATGTTTGGTAAATGGTCGGCAAGTTCGGTACCACAATTATTTTCAGCTTTTTTTTGCTCATTTAGAATATTTACTAAAAATTCGCCGCGTTTATAATCTTCACCAAAAAGCACATAACCTACATCTAAACAGCAGGATGCTTGAATATCGAAAGTTTTCAAATAATATTCCTGTAATTTGTTTTGAGTATTTGAATCAACAAACTCAATAAAATTATCAAACTTTTGAGAGAAAGAAGGATAGTTATTCTTTAATATAGTTTTAACAATAATAGTTGCATCTTTTAAAACATTTTTTTTAGGGTAAGTAAATAAAACTGCAATTTCTGTATAATGTTTCATAATCAATGTATTTTAAAAACGTATAGGAATATCGTTAAATCCAAAACCTGTACTTCCTTTAGCTTCATCGGTATTTTTTAATAATTCAATAGCTTCTTCGCGGTGTGCATCGGGAATAACAAATCTATCTTCGAATTTAGCAAGAGAGGTTAATCTAAATATAGCATCTGCTGTTTCTCTATTAATTCCAGTATTTTGTAATAAAGAATCTGTTTCGTTGTTTTCAATATCGCCTACTGTTGTGTCTCGTCTATAAATTCTAACAGCCATAAGTTTATTTAAAACCTCTCTTATTTTAGCAGTATCGCCAGCAGTAAATAAACTTGCTAAATATTTTAATGGTAATCTTATATCGTCAACATTACCAAACAAAGATTCGGAAGTAGAATCGTATCTCGAATTATTTAATGTACCCATAGTAGGTAGCAGTGGAGGAACGTATAATAAATTCGGTATGGTTCTATACTCGGGATGTAATGGTAATGCAATTTTCCAGACTTTTACAAATTTATATACAGGAGATTTTTGTGCTGCATCAATGGTAGAATCGGCAATGCCGTTTTTATTTGCGTTTTCGATAACTGTTTTATCAAAGGGGTCGAGATAAATTTCTAATTGTTTGTTTACAAGGTCTTTTTCGTTGCATGATGCAATTTCTTCGATTCTGTCGGCATCATATAACATTACACCTAAATATCTTATACGTCCAACACAAGTATGCATACAAGCAGGTGCCTGTCCGGTTTCTACTCTTGGAAAGCAGAGAATACATTTTTCTGATTTACCGGAATTCCAGTTATAGTAACTTTTTTTGTAAGGGCACGCTGTTACGCACATTCTCCATCCCATACATTTTTTCTGATTTATTAATACAATCCCATCTTCTCCTCTTTTATACATTGCACCCGATGGGCATGAAGCAACACAGGCTGGGTTTAAACAATGATTACAAATTCGCGGTAAATAAAACATTACCATTCGTTCTAACTGAAACATTATTTGTTTCTCTTTCTCACTAAGGTTTTTAAGATTAGTATCCTGTCGGGCATAATCAATTGAACCACCTAAATCATCGTCCCAGTTTGGCCCGGCTTTAATATCAATAGGTTTTCCAGTAACTAAAGAAATTGGGTGAGCAACGGGCTGGTCGTCGCCTTCAGGGGCTTCAAATAAATTTGAATATTTATAAGTCCACGGTTCGTAATAATCGTCTAACTTTGGTAAATTCGGATTGTGAAAAATATTATTCATCCCTTTTATTTTACCTGCACCTTTTAGCTTAACAGAATTTCCATCTTTTTCCCAACCACCTTTATAAATATTCTGGTCTTCCCACTTTGTAGGATAACCTGTTCCTGGTTTAGTTTCGACATTGTTCCACCACATATATTCGGCGCCTTTTCTATCTGTCCAAAGATTTTTACATGCAATTGAACAAGTATGGCAACCGATACATTTATCGAGATGAAAAACCATTGATATTTGAGACCTTACATTCATATTTTATTATTTAAAATCATTAATCAATTACAACATTTTCTAATTTTTTTACAACAACATGTGTATCGCGATTTACTCCAACAGGTCCCCAATAGTTAAAATGATATGTAAATTGTCCGTAACCGCCAACCAATAAATTAGGTTTAAGGTGAAGACGGGTTAAGCTGTTGTGTGTTCCACCTCTTTTGTTGCCTCTCTCCTGTGAATTTGCGATTTGATAAGTCCTTTCCGGAGCATGATAAACTATACAAACACCTTTTGGGATTCTTGAACTTACACAGGCTCTTGTAACATAAACTCCATTATCGTTAAATACTTCAACGTAATCGTTATCCTGTATTCCTAATTCTTTTGCATCTGTTTCACTAATCCAGCATGGCTCAGTACCTCTTGAAAGAGTCAACATTCTTAAAGTATCACCATAAGTTGAATGGATATGCCATTTGCCGTGTGGTGTTAAAACATTTAATACTTTAGCCTTTCCCTCAACAATTGTTTTACGTAGATCGCCATATAATTCAGGTTTAGGCGATGGTTTGTAAGTTGGTAAATGTTCGCCAAATTTAATGTATCCTTCGTGATCCAAATAAAAATGCTGGCGACCGGTAAGTGTTCGCCATGGAACAAGGTACTCGATGTTATAAGTAAATGCAGAATATGCTCTTCCACCATTCATTAAACCCGACCATAAAGGAGAATTGTTATAACGACGTGGTTGGGCTTGTAAATCTTTATAGTTTAATTTAACATCACGACTACCCTCAATTATTTCTGTTAAATTTAATCCCGTTTTTTTCTCGGCATTTTTATATGCCCGGTAACTTAATTCACCGTTTGTTAATGTAGATAAATGAAGAATGGCATTAATTACTTCTAAATCTTCTTTTATTGAAGGATACTCAACTCCATCAATAATTTGAATTTGATCACGGTTCTCTAAAAGCTTATCATAATAATCTTCGCAATTGTACGAGTTACCATGTGCACTTAATCCATTTCTAACATTTTTCCCAAGCGAAATAAATTTGTCATAAATTTTAGTGTAATCCCTTTCAACCATTACAATATTATGCATTGTTTTTCCTAATACAGGTTCACATTCATTTTTACTCCAGTCCTGAATTTTGGTTTGAGTTATTTCTCCGGGAGTGTCGTGCATTATTGGAACATTTACAATATCTTTAAGTGGTGTTGGCAAATGCTTTTTTGCAAACTCGCTAGTAATTTTTGCAATATTCTCGAAAATTTGCCAATCGCTTTTTGATTCCCAAACAGGATTAATAGCTGCAGAAAGTGGATGAATAAATGAGTGCATATCGGTACTGTTAATATCAGCTTTTTCGTACCACGATGCAGCAGGCAACACAATATCAGAATATAAAGCTGAAGTATCCATCCTAAAATTCAAATCAACAATTAAATCCATTTTTCCTTTAGAAGTTTCCTCTTTAAATTCTATATCTTTAACAAATTGTTCAGCAATTTCATCGGCTATTAAATTATTGTGAGTTCCCAAATAATGTTTTAAAAAATATTCATGTCCTTTTGCACTTGCACTAATAGCATTCCCTCGCCAGATATACCACAATCGGGGAAAATTTATTTCGTTATCGGGTTGTGCAACTGAATGAATTAATTCTTTATTTTTTAATTTTTCGACAATATATTTTTTAATTTCGTCATCATTTTTTGCTCCAGTTTCCTGAGCATCTTTTACAATTTCGAAATTGTTTTTATTGTACTGTGGATAAAAAGGCATCCAGCCGTTACGAACCGATTTTACAATTAAATCGGCAGTATGTTTTTGTGATAATTCGTTAACTGGAACGGTATTATAATCGGCCTGATTCCCATCATACTTCCATTGATTTGAATTTATATAATGCCAAATAGGAGCTTGTTGTAATCGGGCAGTTGGCATCCAATCTTTACCAGACATAATTGCGGACCATGAATCCATTGGTGCAAGTTTTTCTTGTCCAACATAATGGTTCATTCCTCCACCATTTACTCCAATACAACCCGTTAGCATGAGTGCCATAGTTCCAGCACGATACATTAAATTACTGTGATACCAATGATTAATTCCAGCACCAATGATTATCATACATTTTCCATTTGTAGCTTCGGCGGTTTTAGCCCATTGGCGTGCAAACTGAATAACTGTATCTTTACCAATTCCAGTAAAAATTTCTTGCCATGCAGGAGTGTATGCGGATTGTGTGTTATCGTAATTTGCTGGATATTCTCCTGTTAAATTTCTATTAACTCCATATTGAGCCATAATTAAATCGTAAACTGTAGTAACAGGAACTTTACCGTTTGTAGTTTGAATATATTTAACAGGGACACCTCTCTTTGTTTTAACACCGAGCCCAAATTCTGTAAATTCAACATCAACAACATTTTCGTGATTGTCAATAAGTGTTAATACAGGATTATATTTTTGCCCGTTTTCTGCATCTTCATATTTTAAATTCCAGTTTCCTTGTTTTGTTCCCCACCTATGACCTGAACTTCCGCCAGGACAAACAAGTTCATTTGTTTCAGAATCAATATTTAAAAATTTCCAATCACCATTTTCTATCTCTTTAAATTTTTCAATACGATTGGCTCTTAACAATTTTGAAGGCACAAAAAATCCATTTTCTTCAATAAGTTCAACTAAAAATGGACTATCTGTATATCTTTTAGTATAATTTAAAAAGTAGTCGGTTTTTTTATTAAAATGGAATTCCTGTAAAATAACATGAGTAACAGCCATCCAAAAAGCGCCATCCTGTCCTGCATTAATTGGCAACCATTGGTCAGCATATTTTGAAACCATACTAAAATCGGGCGATATAACAACTGTTTTTGTTCCATTATGTCGCGATTCGGAAAAAAAGTGAACATCGGGAGTTCTTGTCATTCCGAGGTTTGCACCCATAGCAGCAATAAATTTAGCATTATACCAGTCGGCACTTTCTGCAACATCAGTTTGTTCGCCCCATATTTCAGGAAATGAATTAGGTAAATCGCAATACCAGTCGTAGAAACTTAAATTTACACCTCCAATTAATTGTAAAAAACGAGAACCTGCAGCATAACTAATCATTGACATTGCAGGGATGGGAGAAAAACCAATAATTCTATCTGGACCATACTTTTTAATTGTATAGATATTTGCAGCGGCAATAAGTTCAAGTGCCTCGTCCCATGTTACTCTTCGAAATCCACCCTTACCCCGAGCTTTCTGATAACGTTCTCTTTTTTTAGGATTATTTTGAATATTTTCCCATGCTTTCACCGGATCACCTACCAAAGCTTTCTCATCGTTAAATAAGTCTAATAAAGCTCCCCGCATTAAAGGGTGTTTAACTCTTAATGGGCTATATAAATACCACGAAAAAGAAATTCCTCTTTGACACCCTCTTGGCTCATAAGGGGGAAGCGAACTTTCTAATTCGGGATAATCTAACGCCTGTGTTTCCCATACAACAATGCCATCTTTTACATATACGTTCCAACTGCAACCACCGGTACAATTTACTCCATGAGTACTTCTAACAACTTTATCGTGTTGCCAGCGGTTCCTGTAAAACTCTTCCCATTGTCTTACTTTGGGGTTTACCAAGTCTTCAATCCAACTCATATTATTTTATTTTTTAATTTCTACTTGTTTTTACTTGCCTTTTAAAAATATCATCTTTAACTCCATATTTTTTGGTATGTCTCCAGAATAAGTTAGTTATTACAAATAACAAACAAAATATTATAACACCACCCAAAAACAAAAAGCTATTCGATTTTTTTGAATGGACATATAATTGATTGTCTTTAACTCTTTTAAGAAAAAATTCTAAATGAGCTATTTCAGTGATAGTTACTTCATGTGTTTTAAATGAATTAATCATTGAAGGAATTGATGTAAGCATTGAATTAACAATTCCTTCGGTATAAGAAACTGATAAATCTTTGGCTAATGTACCTCCGGCAAATACTCCATCATCTTTTAAGCTATGACATGATATACAACTTGCGCCACCATTTTTTAAAGGAATTTTTCCTGTAAACAAATCCCTGCCAATTTCGTAACTTGGTTTAAACAAAGTATTATTCTTTTGCGATTGAGAATTACTTGTTACATTTGATTCTTTTCCTCCATTATTAATAAAATTCAATAATGCAGTTATTTCGGCTTGCGACAGACTATGCGATGGCATAGGTCTTTTACCATATTCTTCAAATATAGCTTTGGCATCAGGGTTGCCAGAGGCAATTAAATCTTTAGAAGAAGTAATAAATTTAAAAAGCCAGTCTAAATTTCTTTTTTTAGTTACGCCCTGTAAATCGGGACCCACTTTTTTACCGCCTCCAATATTATGACAGGCTTTGCAATTTTTATTAAATAAATCTTTTCCGTCTTGTGCAATCGAATTGAGCGAAAGAATTATTAATATTAATATTGATATATGTTTCATAATAACTTATAATTAATTCAATTTATGTAAAAAACTTTCGTTAATAAATGGATGATTATTGGGAATTAAATTAACTTTTTCTAATGTTTTAAAAACTATAAAGATAAAAATTCCCCAGAAACCTAAAAACATTCCTATTTCGATAAATCCAATAGAGTTTATACCAATAACACCTGGCATAATTTGAATATACAAATCAATCCATAAGCCAATAAGTAAAACAATTGATGCAAAAAGTAAAGCGTAAGTATTTTTAGCAATTTTATTTAGCATTAAAAATAAAAATGGGAATAACCAATTAATTATAATGTTAACAAAAAAGACAGAATTCCATTCTTTGCCTAATCTAACGTAATAATATGAAGTTTCTTCAGGAATATTCGAAAACCAGATTAAAAAATATTGGCTAAACCACATATATCCCCACATAATTGAAAGCATAAACAGATATTTTGAGAAATCGTGTTTATGATGCTGATTTAATTTTTCGAAATATCCATTTTTATTTAACAACAAAACAAATAAAATAATAACTGCTGAACCATGTAAAAATGAAGACACAAAATTTTTAATTGCAAATATTGTACTAAACCAATGGTAATCAATGGACATTAACCAATCAAATGTAGCAAGTGAAAATGTGATTGCCAAAGTAAAAATAAAAATTTTAGAATAGAATTCGCTTTTTACAAAATACGAATTTCCACCAAACATGTCTTCTTTTAATGAAAATCTTCTTAATATTTGAGTGAGTACAATCCATAACAATAAATATATAATTGTTCTGACAGTAAAAAATGTAAAATTTAAATAAGGTGCTTTATGGGCTAATAATTCATCATTTTTTATATTTAACCAATGATAAATATGATGAGAGCCAAAAATGATAAGAGTAAGCATTAAAATTATTGCAATTGGCAAATAATTAGAAATAGCTTCAGGAATTCTAACAAACATTGCCGACCATCCGGATTGTGTTATTCGTTGAATTGCAGCAAAAAAACTGGCTCCAATAACTAATGAAATAAAATAATAATTTCCAATTAAAAAATTCGCCCAAGTTCTATCTTGATTATTGTTATAACCATAAATAAATGAGCCAATACCAATTAATATCAATATTAATGAAATGAGTTTTAATTTGGTTGAAAATATAAATTTATTTTTCATTTTTTAAACCAGTTTTAATATACCTAACTATTCTCCAACGGTCAATGGGTTTTAACTGCCAACTATGCGAACCCATAAAACCCGAAACTGAACCGACTGTAATTGTATGAAAAAGTTCTCCATCGGGTTTCTTTTGAACAAAGTCACTAACCAATGAAGTAACTTCTTTTTTAAATTTTTTATTTGTTACTAAAAATCCCTTTCCATTACCTTTCTCACCGTGGCAAATTGCACAATAAATTTTAAATTTAGATTTTCCTATATTTACATCTGCTGTATCGTCATTAACAGGATTAATAAGTTCTTTACCAGCTAATTTTTGTCCTTTTAAAGTATTTGGATATGAGTATGGAACAGCATTTCTCGAAATAGTTCCTTTTACAGTTGGGTTTTCATTTTTGCCATTTTTATAATTTGGATTTTCAGAATAATATTCGTATGCAACAGATTGAGCCATATCGTTAAAATAAGTGTAGCCATGATTATTTCTGTCGTCCCTGCTGCATGCTATTTCAATAAAAATTAACAAACTTATTGTAATTTTGAAATATGTTTTAACATTTAATTTCATTTTCTTATATATTTTCTATATTACTCTTATTTCCAATTTCAATGGCTCCATTTTTAAATAATAATTCTTCAATTTCATTAATCTCATAATCTGATATTTCATCTTTTTTTTCAATTACAATTATAAATTTGTCGTTCATAATATCTTCATGAATAATTACAGGGTTTTTACCCGGATATAGCTTTTGAACAGTAAAAAATGATAACAATGAAAGTACAATACCAATATTTATTGTCATTACAAACATTATAACAATAAACGATAATGATAAATGCGGTTTTCCGCCAATGGTAATCGGGAAATTTATAACATTTGTCCAATATAAAAACGCAAAAGTTAATGCCGCACCAATTAATCCAAAGATAAAAGCAACATAAGGGAATCTTGTTTTTAATCCTAATTCGTGAAAAACTTCATGGATAGGATATGGGGAAAAAACATTTTTTATTTTCACATTGTTATATTTAATATCTTTGATAGCACCAATAAGTAATTCTTCGCTATCAAAAACACCAAAAAAATTATTATTATCTTTATTTTTTAACATCGCTTGTAGGTTTTAAAATTCCTTTAACTTCGCTAATAGCAATCATTGGTATATATTTAAAGAAAAATAAAATAAATAGAACAAATATCCCTAGAGTTCCAACGTAAATGCCTATTTCAACAGCTGAGGGCGAATATGTTGTCCAGCTTGAAGGTAAATAATCTTTTGATAATGAAGTAACGATAATAACATATCTTTCGAACCACATCCCGAGATTTACAAATAATGAAATTATAAAAACAAAAGTTATATTTTTTCTGATTCTTTTAAACCAAAATAACTGTGGTAAAATTGCATTACAGATTACCATTCCGTAAAATCCAACTACATAATCACCTGTAACTCTATTTTTAAAGAATGTGAAATATTCATATTCGTTACCTGAATACCACGCAATAAATATTTCTGTTGAATATGCTGTTCCCATTATTAAGCTAATAAAAACTAATATTTTAGCAATAGCATTAATATGGCTTTCGGTTACATAATTTTGAAATTTATAAAATTTTCTAATTATTATCATTAATGTTAAAACCATTCCGAATCCAGAAAATATGGCTCCAACAACAAAGTATGGAGGAAATATTGTAGTATGCCAGCCGGGCATAACAGAAGTTGCAAAATCCATTGACACAATTGAATGTACTGAAATTACCAATGGTGCTGTTAATCCGCCTAATATCATAGCGAGGGCTTCAAACCTTAACCATCCGCGTGCTGACCCAACCCAACCAAAACTTAAGAAACCATAAATAGCTTTTTTTATTTTTGATGTAGTTTTATCGCGAATGGTAGCAAAATCAGGAATCATTCCGACATACCAGAATGTTGCCGAAGCCATTAAATATGTGCTAATTGCTATAACATCCCAAAAAAGCGGAGAGTTGAAATTAACCCATAACGGACCTCTTGTATTTGGATATGGCATTACGTAAAACGCCATCCATATTCGTCCCATGTGTATTAAGGGAAAAATCCCTGCACAACAAACTGCAGCAACTGTCATTGCTTCGGCTGCACGGTTTATTGAAGTTCTCCATTTCTGACGAAGAACTAATAAGAAAATAGAAAAAGCAGTACCGGCATGTCCAATACCAATCCACCAAACAAAATTAATAATATCCCAACCCCATGCCTGAGAATTATTTAGCCCCCAACTGCCAATACCAACTGTTACTGTAATATAAGCAGCCCAACACCCATAAATTAATGCACAAATTCCAATAAAAAGTATTATATACCACCATATTGGCGGTTTTTGCTGAATAGGAGCATAAATATCATTAGTAATATCAGAGTATGATTTATTTCCATCAACAAGAATACCTCTTACATTTTTATCGTACATATTCTATTTATACTATATTATTTGTTATACCATTAACATCATTTTTAATTTTTGTTAAATATCCAACAGTTGGTGTCGTGTTAAGTTCTTCGAGTAGATAATAGTTCCTTTCTTCCTTAAATGCTTTTGAAACGAAACTATTTTCATCACTTAAATCGCCAAAAACCATTGCTTTTGCAGGACATGATTGAGCACATGCCGGAATTATTTCTCCATCGAGCAATTCTCTGTTTTCAGTTTTTGCTTTTAATTTTCCTTCCTGAATTCTTTGAATACAAAACGAACATTTTTCAACAACGCCTCTGCTTCTTACTACAACTTCCGGATTTAGTACCATCTTTCCTAATTCACTATCCATGTTATAATCAAATTTTTTGTTGTTGGCATATTCAAACCAATTAAATCTTCTAACTCGGTACGGACAATTATTAATGCAATATCTTGTCCCGATGCAACGATTATAAACCATTTCGTTTAATCCCTCGTTGCTGTTTTGAGTAGCTTCAACGGGGCAAACATTTTCACATGGAGCGTTATCGCATTGCTGACACATTACAGGCTGATAAAAAACTTCCGGATTTTCGGGTTGTTCAGAGTAATATCTGTCAATTCTTATCCAGTGCATTATTCTTCTGTTTCTAACTTCATCTCTTCCAACAACGGACACATTATTTTCGGCCTGACAAGCAACAACACAGGCACTACAACCTGTACAAAGTCCCAAATCAATAGCTAATCCCCAGTGATGACCTTTAAATTCCCTTGGTTTATATAACGATTTCTTTTCTTTTGAATCTTTTAAATGTTTCCCATTGCCGGCATATCTGTTCGTTTTATATTCAGAAAGATTTGCATGCCGAACATGATTTCTTCCTTCCATTGAATGATGGGTTTGAGTAAGTGCAAAAATATAATTAGTTCCTGTTGGAGTAATTTTAATTTTATCACCATTATACATTTTTGTATTTTTGATATTGATTATCGGATAAACATTTTTCCCTACATTATTTGCTACGATACCTGCACTTGTTCGTCCATAACCCAAAGCTAATGAAACGGTATTATCGGCTTGTCCTGCTTGTATTAAAACCGGCAATTCAAACAAATCATTAATTAAAACATTATCACCAAGTTTTAAATCATACTTTTTAGCAAATAAATAAGGTATAGCAATATAGTTATCCCAGCATACTTTTGAAATTGGATCAGGCAACTCTTGCAACCATGGATTGTTGGCATGTTTTCCATTTCCTATACCAATATTTTCATATAAAGTATATTCTATTCCTGTTGGTTTATTTTTTAAAATATTTAATGCTGCATTCTTTAAATATGAATCATGTAATATATTCTCATTTTTATTTGTTATAAATGTTGTTTCTTTTTCAAAAACACCTTTTTGTAAGATGTTATCCCAAAATGCAGAGAATGATTCAAATTGTTTATGGTTTGGAAATATATTTAATTTCCAATAATTTTTAATATATAAATAAAAAGTGTTTTCTGCTTCAATTTCTTCTTTTTTAATTTCTTTATTACTTGGTATTTCAATCCATTTTAAGAGACTTTCCTGAGCTTGTCTGGTATCAAATATTTTATTAATAACAGGCTGACAAACGCTAAAATAATTTGTTACAGGTTCGGCATCATTCCATGATTCCAGAAAATGATTGTTTGGACATACATAATTTACTAATTTAGCTGTTTCGTCTAAAGTTTCAGAGAAAGAAACTGATAATTTTAATTTTGACAAGCTTTTAACTATTTTATCAGCATTTGGATAATCGTAAACAGGATTAACATTATAAAAAATAATACCTTTTATTTCATTTTTTTCTAATCTTTCAACAATTTGTTCCATTTTGTAGTCAATACCTTGTTTTAGATTATTTGAAATATTATTATCTATGGTATTTCCGTAACTGCCAATTAATCCATTAATATTATTAATAACTATTTGAATATTAACATCATTAGAACCTGAAATAATCAAAGTACGTCCTTTATTATTCCAAATTTCTTCGGAAAGCGACTCAATATTTATCTTTGATTCCGGAACAGGTATTTCTTGCTTACCCGCTTTCTTTGCAATGTTATTGTAAATATTTAATAAAATAATCCCTTCATCTGACGGATTTATTGGTATTCTATAATCTGCATTACTTCCAGTAAGTGTTAAAGTAGATTCAAATTGAACATGTTTTAATATGTTATAATTATTAGCACTAACTTTTCTACGACTCGAATATTGTTGTGTAAATTCTATCGGCGAAATCCATGTTCCCAAAAAATCGGCTCCAAAACTAACTATCAAATCAGTTTTATCAAATTTATATGAAGGAACACATTCTTTGTTAAATGTTATTTTATTTGCTTCAATTATTCCTGAAACTGAAATTGCATCGTAAAAAACAACTTCAGTAGTGGGAAATCTATTAATAAAATCGTTAAATACACTTTTTGATGATGGGCTAATAACAGATGAGCTTATAATTACAATCTTTTCTTTTTTCTTTGTCATCTCATTTAAACTTGCAATTATCTCTGTATCAATAGTATTCCAAGTTGTTTTCTCATTGTTTTTTAATGGATATTTTAAGCGGTAATCATCATAAAGACTTAAAACTGATGCCTGAATTCTTGCATTAGTACCACCTTTTGTTATTCCGGAAAGTTCATTTCCTTCAATTTTAATTGGTCGTCCATCAATATTTTTAACTAAAATGCTGCAATAATCATCACCATCGTAAAATGTTGATGCGTAAAATGTAGGAATACCGGGAGTTAACGATTCTGATGAGATTAAGAACGGAATAGCTTTATTAATAGGTGCTTCGCAACTTGATATAACTGTTGCAGTAAAAAGACTATAGCCGCTTATTTTTAAAAAATTTCTTCTCGAGATTTCAGTCTTTTCCCTTTTCTCTTCTGAAGTAATTTCCTTTTTAACAACAGCATTTCCATTCGGATTTTTCCGGTTTTTTGACTCAAAATCATCTATACTTAACCAATAGTTACTCATTACTTAAATTATTAATAATGACATTTTTCGCAATTGTTGCCTCCAATATCTTCTACTGTTACTTTAGAAATTTTTCCTGATTTATAATCTTTTTGTTGTTTATAATTTGAATAATATTTATTGTCGAAATCTACTTTGGTTTGTCGGTGACAGTTTATACACCATCCCATACTTAAATCAGTTATTTGTTGAATTCTTCCCATATTTTTAACATCTCCATGGCATTTGTCGCATTCTATTTTTCCAACTTTTACATGTTGTGCATGACTGAAAAATACGTAATCGGGTAAATTGTAAACTTTAACCCATTTTATAGGTTCTTTATTATCAACATATTCGTGCAATTTATTTATTTCATCTTCACCTGTATTTGTTCCATTTGTAATAACATTGTGACAATTTAAACAAATGCTTTCCGGAGGGATTGAAGCATATCTGCTTTCATAAACTCCAGTATGACAATAAATACAATCAATTTTGTTATCGCCTGCATGTTGTTTATGCGAAAATTTTATTGGCTGGTCGGGTTCGTAACCAAGACTTCGTCCAAGATAGGTTGCTTCTTGATAAGCTATTTTACTAATAAATACAATACCTATTAATATAAGGACTATATTAATAATCTTAAATCTTAAAAATTTTATAAAAAAGATATCAAGAATAGATAAAAAAACTAATAATGCACTTAAAATAAATAACCAGTTGTTTGATTGTGGTAAAAAACTTTTAGGATTATCAAGAAAGTTTGGATTAGCTTTTAGTTTATTTCCTTCGTTTGTGATAAAATTAATTAGATTTTTAATTTCTGTGCTGTCAAAACTGTGTTTGGGCATTGGGATTCTTTCATTACTTTTAAATAACTTAATTGCAGTTGTATCTCCTGATTTTATTAACGAATCTGAATTATTAATAAAATCTGACAGCCATAAAATACTGTACTTTTCTTCAATATCTAAAAGATCCGGACCGATAAGTTTACCTTTTCCAATTGTATGGCATTGACTGCAAGTTGTAAAAATTTCTTGTGGTAACTGTGTTACTTTTATTTTTTGTTTACTTGAATCTTGTATTAAAAGTGTGTCGGCAGCGTTTTTTATATTCTTTGAAAAAACAGAATTAATTGTAAAAAATATATAAACTAAAAAAAACAATAACTTTAATATATGATATTTTTTAAATGTGTTTCTCATTTGCTATATCAATAAATTTAAATTATTAAATGAAATAAAGTACCAATATGCTTAAATAATTAACAAAAATAAATCGTTATTATAAATAAAAAAAATATTTAAAAAAATATTTTATATTATGTATATTATTAGTTATATATATGTGTAATATATATTGATTCTAAATAACACTAATAATTTCCTTCAAAAACTTTTACAGCTGGACCCGATAGCCAAATGTTTGTATATGTGTTATTTTCTTTGTTAAATGAAACTTGTAATTTTCCACCCTTTGCATTTATTTTATAAACATAATGTCCATCATTCTTATTAAATGCAGCAGCTACAGCCGAAGCAACAGAACCAGTTCCGCACGAAAGTGTTTCGGCTTCTACACCACGTTCAAAAGTTGCAATTTCTATAACGTTATTTTTTTCTGAAATAAAATTTACGTTTACACCATCGGGTAAAAATCTTTTTTGATTACGAATTTTTTTACCAACTGCATTTATGTCAGTTTCGAAAGGCGATGGGTTTTTGCAAACAAAATGAGGAGAGCCTGTATTTACAAAGTAACCGTCTTCTAATTCTTTAATGTTAGTTACATCCGACATTTTTAAATGAATAATTTCTCCATCAATTTTTGCCTGATGAGGACCATCGCTTGCATTAAAATTTGTTAAATCAGAAATTAAATTAAGCGATTTTGCAAAAGCAACAATACATCTTCCGCCATTGCCGCACATTGTTCCTTCCAAACCATTCGAATTGTAGTATATCATTTTGAAATCTAATATCTTATCGCTTTCTAATAACATTAAACCATCAGCACCAATTCCAAATTGTCTATGGCATAATTTTTTTATTAGTTGTTCAGCATTTTTATCAAAAATATTATTCCTGTTATCAATAATAATGAAGTCGTTACCTGCTCCATGATACTTATAAAAATGTGTTGACATATATCGTTAAATTGTGTTAAACCTATATCAAAAACTTAATAATTGAATAATTCTTGCGTTAAATTTGATGTAAATTTATTGCAAATTTAATAGTTTGCATTTAATATAAATAAATAACAAATTAAAAAAGAAAGTTTGAAGTTTCAGGTTTTTGTCCCCCTTGTGTGATAGCTTGTGTGTAAGCGAAGGGGGTAGGGGGATGAAA
>JAVHRE010000070.1:0-6041 GCA_036171495.1 Bacteroidales bacterium | reverse complement strand
GGAAGGAAGCAAGGGTAAAAGGTTGTAGCGGTGCGATATAAGTAGCTTACCCTATTTTTTTTGAAATCCACTCAATAGCAATGAATCTTCAAGAAATTTCACTCCAAATAAAAAAATACGCTTTAGAAATTGGTTTTAACGATTGTGGTTTCGCAAAAGTAACTGAACTTAATTTTAATAAGGGAAAATTAATTTTTGCCATTGATAATGGTTTTACCTCTGAACTTTTGTTTTTAAATAACAATTTAGAAAAACGTTCAAACCCATCTCTTTTAGTTGATAATGCCAAAACGGTAATTTCTGTAATAGCAAGTTACTATCAACGCGATAGTCAAGAAAAATCGAAATATAAGATTTCTAAATATGCTTATAGCAAGGATTATCATGTTATTATTAAAGAAAACCTTGAAAAATTATTTGTAAAAATAAAGGAATTAATGCCAGATGTAAATGGCAGAGCATTTTGTGATACCGCTCCAATTTTTGAAAAAGAATGGGCTAAGTGTGCTGGTTTGGGGTGGATAGGGAAAAATAATTTATTACTAAACAAAAAGTTTGGTTCGTTTTTGTTTATAGGCGAAATAATTATTGACAAAGAACTTTTTTACGATAATTCTGTAGATATTAATTGTGGAAATTGTAATTTATGTATTGATGCTTGTCCAACAAATGCTCTTAAACCATATCTGCTTGATGTAAATAAGTGTATTTCATATTTAACAATTGAAAATAAAGACGATACAATTCCCAACTGTTTTAAAGAAAAAATAAAAAACGAAATTTATGGTTGCGACATTTGTCAGACTGTTTGTCCGCAGAATAAAAAATTAAATTCAGAATCGAATCATTTTTTTAAACCAAATGAATATGTAAACTGGAACGATGAAATCTGGGAAAATATAAACGAAAAACAGTTTAATATTACATTTAAAAATACGGCAATTGGTAGAATTGGATTAAAGAAATTAAAAAGAAATATTGAATTTGTAAAAAATAAAGTTTAAAAAAATTTAGGTTTGAATTTTACTGCAAACAAAAAACTTTACCCTAAATCGCTAATTCTTTCAAGTTTATTAATATCAACAATTGTAATTTTTCTGCCATTTATTTCAATAACATTTTCTTGAGCAAAGCTACTTAATGTTCTAATAGCATTGGAGTTAGTCATATTGCTAAGGCTTGCAATATCTTCGCGGGATAAGTGTGCTTTAATAGTTTTGTTATCGTCTTCTAAGCCATAAGTATCTCTTAAAACTAATATAGATTCTGCTAATCTGCCCCTTACATGTTTTTGAGTTAAAGTTACACATCTGCTGTTTGAAAACCCAAGTTCGGTAGCCAAAGATTTTAAAATTATCATTGCTAAATCAACATTACGATATAAAACTTCGAACAATGCGTCTTTTTCGATTAAGCATACCAAACTGTCTTCTAATGCGATAGCGGTTGCAAGATAATTTTCGTCGGCAAAAATTGCTCTATAGCCAATAAAACCAATTGGTTTGGCTAATCGTACAATTTGTTCACGACCACCAATTCCTTCTTTATATAATTTAACTTTTCCTTCCGAAAGGCTAATTAAGCCCGTAGGTTTATCACCTTCGCGATAAATAATCTCGTTTTTTTTATAGCCAATGCAAGTATGATGTTGGCGTAAAAAATCGAGTTGGCTTTTAGGCAACTTCCCAAAAATAGATAAATTGTTATCTAAACAATTACAAATTAAAATTTTAGATGTTTTCATGATAAAAAAGCTATTAAACATTAATATTATCTTACAAAGATAAGATTTTACTTATAATAAAACAATGCTATTTATAAAAAATAACTTAAGGGGAGTTCTAATAATTAAAAAAAAATTTAAGGCCCGCTGTGTTGCGGGGGAAATTGCAAACAGTGGCACGGTTTTAAACCGTGCCACTGTTTGCTAAATTCAAAAAAAATGTCCTGCATAAGCGGGATTAGAACCCACCTTAAGAATAGTTTTATATTATATCTTAAATCCGCAAGCCTTATCACGGAAGTAAAGCCATGCTTCGACGGAGTTTATACTGAGTCCTTCCTTCGTCAGGATAAACTCCGCGAACGTACTCAGTCTGACAGTCGCCTTGAGCGAAATCGAAGACTGGCAACTATAAACTAAATGAATTACTGCTTTTTTCCTCTATCAACCATTTTTCTTGTTGTTGAAAAAGACCCTTTTGCCATACCCGACATCATTAGTGCAACTTGTTTTGCTTCTTCGTTTGACATGTTTTCATTATTTGCACATTGTGTAGATGTTGTTGTTAATCTGTGTTTGCAAATAAAAGCTAACATTAATTTCATTTTTTCTTTTTCATACAAAGGATAATAATACAGGAATTTTTCAACAACCTCTATATAATCTGAACTTTTTAGTTTTACATAAACTTTATTTTTCCCCGAGTCGAATGAAACTTGTGCATCAGGATTTATAGACCAAATACATTGCGAAAGAATAGTAAGATTATCGCGTGAAGAATAGCTGAATTCGCGTACTATTAAATCAGTATTTATTAAATCCTGAACACTAAGATTATACTTTTGTAAAAGTCGCTGTAGTAAACCTAATGCAGTTTGTCTTTCGTTTTCTTCACCCCTTTCGGCAATAACAGCAAGTTTTTTAAGAGTTTCTCTTATTTTATCCAAATCTGGAGTTGAAGAATCTGTATTCATTGTATTTATTCTCTTATCAAAGATAATAATAACGTTATTAAAATGAATTTTTAATAAGTTCTTCTTTTAGCAAAAAATACTCATTCATTATATCATTAATAATTTGTGACGCAGGTTTTATTTCGTTTATTAATCCTGCAACCTGTCCAATTTCTAATTCGCCATCGTCTTCGTTTCCTTCAAACATTCCTTTTTTTGCACGACCTCTTCCGAGCAAATCAGATAATTCTTCAATAGATGCTCCTTTATTTTGTTTTTGCTCTATTTCGTAATAAAACTTGTTTTTTATTAAGCGAACTGGAGCGATTTTTTTTAATGTTAGCAGAGTGTCACCATCTTTTACATCAATAATTTTATTTTTAAAATTTTGATGTGCTGACGATTCAACAGATGCCACAAAACGACTTCCGATTTGTACACCGTCGGCTCCTAATGCCATTGCAGCAAGCATTTGCCTGCCAGTTCCAATTCCACCAGCAGCAATAACAGGAATTGAAACAACTTCTTTTATCATTGGTATTAAAACCATTGTTGTGGTTTCTTCTTTTCCGTTGTGTCCACCTGCTTCAAAACCTTCGGCAACAATTGCATCAACTCCAACTTCCTGACATTTTTTTGCTGACTTTATGTTTGCAACAACATGTACAACAGTTACCCCTTTTTCTTTTAATATTGATGTATATTTTGAAGGATTCCCGGCAGATGTAAAAACAATTTTTACCTGCTCGTCAATTATTATTTTAATAAAATCGTTGGCATACGGAAACATTAGCGGAACATTAACTCCAAAGGGCTTATTTGTTGCTAATTTACATTTTTTAATGTGTATTGTTAATATCTCGGGAGTCATTGAACCAGAGCCAATTAACCCTAATCCTCCTGCATTGCTAACTGCCGATGCAAGTTCCCAGCCACTACACCAAATCATTCCTGCTTGAATAATTGGATATTGAATTTTAAAAAGTTCCGTTATTTTATTCATATTTAATTTTTTTCAATTATATTTCAACGATAAAATGGGATTTCTAAAAACTATTATAACGTTATTCCGTCCCTAAACCAATCGGGGCAACATAACGACTTATATAGTGCCTGCAAAAAAACATGTAAATTTGCACCTGTTTAATTCAATGGCTAAATTGTTAATATAATCCCCCTAACCCTCTTTAAATAAGGGGGAATTGTTAGCAAATGTAATTTTTAAGTAGTTTTCTTTCTAACACTATATAGAGTTTGTATGTAATATCAATATTTGGTTAATTTGCCTGCCCCGTTAGATATTTTTAATTTTTTTAACTTTTCGTTGTTATACTTTTATTTAACGGGATGAATAGTTTTTAGTTTGTGATTAAACCAAAAACTATAAATTATAAACTTTCAAAAATACTCGACTTTACGAACAGACTCTACTCAATTGGTATTATATCCCCATTTAATATAAATAGCTCCCCAGGTAAAACCAGCACCAAAAGCCGATAAAATTATATTATCACCTTTTTTAAGTCTCGTTTCCCATTCGCTTAAACACAATGGCAGTGTAGCCGATGTTGTGTTCCCATATTTTTGAATGTTAATCATTACCTGATTTTTATTGAGTTTCATTCTGCTGGCAGTAGCGTCTATAATACGCAAATTTGCTTGATGTGGAACCAGCCAAGCCAAATCTTCTGGTTTAATGTTATTACGTTCCATTATTTCAAGCGAAACATCAGCCATTTTAACGACAGCCCATTTAAATACAGGTTGACCTTCCTGATAAATAAAATGCTCTTTTGCTGCAACAGTTTCGAAAGATGCAGGTTTTATTGAACCACCGGCTTTTTGGTGTAAATGAACTCTGCCATATCCGTCAGATAAAAGAATTTCATCAATTAACCCATAATTTTCTAAAGTAGGTTCGATTAAAACAGCACCAGCTCCATCGCCAAATATTGGACAAACAGAGCGGTCGGTATAATCAACTATTGACGACATTTTTTCGGTGCCTACAACAATAACTTTTTTGTATTTCCCCGATTCTATAAATTTAGCACCAACAGATAATGCGTATAAAAAGCCACTACATCCTGCATTTACATCGAAACTAAAAGCTTTTTTTATTCCAACTTTATCGCATATAATATTAGCAGTGGCAGGAAATTGCATATCGGGAGTAACTGTTGCGCAAATAAGTAATTCAACTTCTTCGGGTTTTGTTTTTGTTTTTTCTAAAAGTTGATTTACGGCTTGCATTCCTAAATCGCTTGAACCTTTTCCAGGTTCGCGTAATATATGTCGTTCTTTAATACCAATACGTGTCATTATCCACTCATCGGTAGTATCAACCATTCTACTGAGTTCTTCGTTAGTTAGAATATATTCGGGAACGTAAACTCCAACACCTGTAATAACAGCTTTTAAATTTTGCATTATTTTAAAAAGTTTCTTTAAGTTTTTCTATTAATTTAGAATTTATCACATTGTAAGTATGTACGAGCATGTTCATTATTGCTTTAGGAGTAGATGCACCATGTCCAATTACAACAGCTTTATTTACGCCCAGAATTGGTAATCCGCCATAATTTTCAAAATTAAATCGTTCTATATAATCATCGGTTAGTTTTCTGTGTTTAAGCAAGTTGTATAAACCTTCGAATTGTTTTAATAAGATATTGCCAACAAACCCATCGCAAATAACAACATCTGCTTTATTTAATTTAAGCAAGTCGTTTCCTTCAACATTTCCAATAAAGTTAAAATGATTAGTGCCTTTCATAAGGTCAAAAGTTGCTTTTACAAGCAAATTACCTTTTTCAGGTTCGGAACCAATATTTAATAATCCAACTCTCGGATTATTTATTTTATAAATATATTCAGCATATTTAGAAGCAAGCATTGCATATTGATAAAGCACATCGGGGCGACAATCGGGATTTATTCCAACATCTGCAAGAATTAAATTACTGCCATTTTCTAATGGAAGTATTGATGCAAGACATGGTCGAATAATTCCAAGAATTGATTTGATTGTGTACATTGTGCCAACCATAACAGCGCCAGTGCTTCCGGCACTTGCAAAACCATCAATACTTCCTTTGCTAAGCAAATTGAGACCTACAGAAATTGTTGAGTCAGGTTTTTGTACAAAAGCTTTTGCAGGGTGTTCGCCCATTTCGATAACATCATTAGCTTCAACTATTTCGAACCCTTCGAGTTGGGAATGTTGTTGAATATAAGGCTCAATAATTTTAGCTGGTCCAATTAAAACCAATGTTACTTCGTTAGGAAGTTGTTTACGTGCTAAAACAGAACCTTGTAGCGTATATTCGGGGGCAAAATCGCCCCCCATTATATCAACCCCAATC
>JAVHRE010000069.1:0-6047 GCA_036171495.1 Bacteroidales bacterium | reverse complement strand
ATGTGCAATTTAACAATGGCAACAAATTATAAATATTTAGCGGTTTGACACCAATAGCAAGCAACCGCATGGTGTTGGATAGCTTAAACCGTTATTCCTGAGTTATTCGAATCGCCATCCTAAAGCTATAGGATTTTACACAAGTCCTGTTAAGAAACAAATTTCCTGCCAGTATAAAACATTTTTTTTACACCTACAATTTATATCTTTGTAGCTTAAAAAATATAAAGGATGACTCAGGAAGAATTATTCAAAAAAATTATAGCACACACTAAAGAATATGGATTTATATTTCCATCAAGCGAAATTTATGACGGGCTTGCTGCCGTTTACGATTACGGTCAGTTAGGTTCGCTATTAAAAAACAATATACGCGAATATTGGTGGAAAAGCATGGTTCAACTTAACGAAAATATTGTTGGAATTGATTCTGCAATATTTATGCACCCAACAATTTGGAAAGCATCAGGTCATGTTGATGCCTTTAACGACCCGTTAATTGATAACAAAGATTCGAAAAAGCGTTATCGTGCCGATGTTTTAATTGAAGACCACCTTACTAAAATAGAAGAAAAAATAAATAAAGAGGTTGATAAAGCAGCCAAACGATTTGGCGAAACTTTTAATCGCGAAATGTTTATTTCAACTAATCCAAGAGTTGTTGAATATAAAAATAAATATGATGCTGTTAAAACCAGATTTTCAAAAGCTTTAAATGATAATGATTTAACTGATTTAAAAAAAATAATTGAAGAAGAAGGCATTGTTTGTCCGGTTTCGGGAACCCGCAACTGGACTGATGTTCGCCAGTTTAACCTAATGTTTTCTACTCAAATGGGTTCGGTTACGGAAGATTCAGGAACGATTTTTTTACGTCCCGAAACAGCTCAGGGAATTTTTGTAAACTTCTTAAATGTTTATAAAACAGGTAGAATGAAAATTCCTTTCGGAATTGCACAAACAGGTAAAGCTTTTAGAAATGAAATAGTTGCCCGACAATTTATTTTCCGTATGCGTGAATTTGAACAAATGGAAATGCAGTATTTTGTTAAACCCGGCGAAGAAATGAAATGGTTTGAATACTGGAAAGCTCTTCGTAAAAAATGGCATTTATCACTTGGTATTCCTGAAAACAAATACCGCTTTCACGCTCACGAAAAATTAGCTCATTACGCCAATGCTGCTACCGATATAGAATTTGAATTTCCGTTTGGTTTTAAAGAACTCGAAGGAATTCATTCCCGTACCGATTTCGACCTTAGTCAACATCAAAAATTCAGTGGTAAAAAATTACAGTATTTCGATTCTGAAACTAACGAAAGTTACGTGCCCTATGTTATAGAAACATCAATCGGACTTGATAGAATGTTTCTTGCAATAATAAGTAACGCTTACAACGAAGAAAAACTTGAAGATGGCTCTGAACGAATTGTTTTTAAAATTCCACCTGTTTTAGCACCTATTAAAGTCGCCGTTTTGCCTCTTGTTAAACGTGATGGCATGCCCGAAAAAGCACACGAAATAATGGATGTGCTTAAATTCGATTTTATGTGCCAGTACGACGAAAAAGATACCGTTGGTCGCCGCTACCGCAGGCAAGATGCAATTGGAACTCCTTACTGCATAACAGTTGACCAGCAAACTTTTGAAGATAATACTGTAACAATTCGCGAAAGAGATACAATGAAACAAGAAAGGGTAGAAATTTCAAAAATATCTGAAATTGTGCAGAAAAAACTCAATATAAAAAATTATTTATCTTTTAAATGATATGCTTCTGTTAATAAAGAACTTTGTTAATCTTTTTAGTCAGACTATTATTTCTCTCTTCAGAATAACAGTTTTTACAAAGCATATTAAAGATTTTGACAGAAATATTTATTCCAAATTTTCTGATATAGTAATTATTGCAAATGGTCCATCATTAAATAAAATGATGACTAACAACATCAATTTTCTTAATAATAAAGACTTAATGTGCGTAAACTCATTCCCGTCGAGTGATTACTTTCTTAAAGTAAAACCTTTGTTTTTAATAGTTTCGGCACCCGATTATTGGTTGGAAATTGTTAGACCAGAATTGCAGGAAATGAGAAATGAGCTTTATAAAAAACTTTTGGAAGTTAACTGGAACCTGATTTTTTATATTCCTGCACAGGCAAATAAATTTAATTTATGGAAAAAACTTACTCAACAAAATTCATTTATAAAGATTCATTATTATAATGTAACTCCTATTTATGGTTTTAGTTGGTTTAGAAACTTTTGTTATAAAAAAAACATTGGAATGCCCAGACCACATAACATTTTAATTCCGTCAATTATGATGTCAATTAAAATGAATTATGTTAATGTTTATTTATGGGGGGCAGACCATTCATGGCTTCAAACTATTTTTGTTGATGAAGAAAATAGAGCATTATTAACACATCAGCATTTTTATAGTAATGATAACAACCAACCTCTTACAATGCAAAAAAATGTAGAGGAAGACAGAAAATTACACGAAATGTTATACAAGTTCGTTTATACTTTTGAAGGATATTTTTTTATTCGCGAATTTGCCGATAAACTAAAATGCAATATTTGGAATTGTACATCAGGTTCTTTTATTGATGCATTTAAACGGCTTAAAATTTAGAAACTATCTAAGAAATGAGTTGAAATTATTGCATTTTGTGATAACAAACATGGAATTTCTTTTATTATAGGATAAGCAAGTAAACTTTCTTTAGAATAATATGAGTCTCTATATTTTATTAAGGGTGTTTTTGTAACCGGACAAGCAAAAATATTTTCAATTTTGCAATTTGTTTTATTATCCTTTTTAATAATAGTTAATCCTGTAGGGTTTAAAGGATTTGAATAAATATCGAAAAGACGATGTTCTACAATATTATATTTTAATTCTTTAGCTGCTTGGTATAGTTTGGTAATATACCCGTTTTTAATCATCCGGGCTTTCCCTTCATCTGATGCAAAATCAAAAGCGGGTTCAAGTAAAATAAGATATTCCGAACAAATTCTGTAAAGTTCGGTTAGTGCTTCTTTTTCTTTTCCGCCATTTGGTTCAATAGAATGGCTTGTGTAAACAACATCAATGGAATTATCTAAAACGGGACAATTAAAAAGGTCGCCTGTAAAAAGATTAAATTCTGAAATCTGTAGTTTTTTTAAATATTGTATTGCGTAATAAATCCTTGACCACGAAATATCAAAACCATAAGAATTTATATTTTTAGGTATTTTTTTTAGTAAATTCCCTAAAGTAGTTGCTTCACCTACACCAACTTCAATAATAGAATTAAATTTCCCAAGATTACCAATAACATTAGCTAAACAACTAGTATATTTATCAATATAAGAACTATTGATTTCTGCATTTTTTGTATAGCTACCTGCCTGAAAATCATAACTTATTAAAATAGTTTCCAAATCATTACTTTTTTCAGAAGTCAATGACTTTAAATATTCAATAATATTTACATTATTCTTATATAATTCTTTGATTTTATTAAGCAACTTAAGTTTTTCCATGATTGTAAATTTTCAATGAAATATTATTTTCAAAACTAATAATTTTTTTATATAAATTTGCTTAACCAAAAAATTGCATTTGTGACTTGAATTCAGCAAATAAAATACCTTTGATAAATTTTTATGCAAACAATGAATAATAATATAAATTATTCCGGATTAATTTCTGCTCGTATTAATAGAATTACAGAGTCGCAAACTATTGCTATGACTGTTAAATCGCGAGAATTAAAAGCAAAAGGTATTGATATAATAAATTTGAGTTTAGGTGAACTTGATTTTAATACTCCCGAACATATTAAAGAAGCCGGCAAAAAAGCAATTGATAATAATTTCTCACATTATCCACCAGTTGCAGGGTACGATGATTTACGAAATGCTATTGTACAAAAATTTAAAAATGATAATCATTTAACTTTTTTACCAAATCAAATTGTTGTTTCAAATGGTGCTAAACATTCTATTATGAATGTTATTTTAAGTATCGTAAACCCAGGCGATGAAGTAATTTTGCCGGTGCCGTACTGGTTAAGCTATATCGAAATGGTTAAATTTGCCGGTGGCAAGCCCGTTCTAATTAATTCTACTATTGAAAACGATTTTAAAGTTACTGCCCAACAAATTGAAAAAGTTATTACTCCAAAAACAAAGTTGTTTTTATTTAGCTCTCCTTCAAATCCATCGGGAACGGTTTACAATAAAAATGAACTTCAGGAATTTGCTAAAGTATTTGCTCAAAATAAACATGTAATGGTTATGTCTGATGAAATATATGAGCAAATATTATACAATGGTAAACATGAAAGCATTGGACAGTTTAACGAAATTAAACATCAATTGATTGTTGTTAATGGCGTTTCGAAATGCTACGCAATGACAGGTTGGCGAATTGGATATATTGCCGCTCCGGAATGGCTTGCAAAAGCTTGTACAAAATTGCAGAGTCAGTTTACATCTGGTGCATCAGCTGTTTCACAGAAAGCTGCTTATACTGCTATATCAAGCAATAATAATGAAACCATTAAAATGCGGGATATTTTAAAAAAACGTCGCGATTTAATGGTTAAATTATTTAAAGAAATGCCTGGTTTAAAAACAAATATTCCACAAGGGGCATTTTATTTCTTTGCTGAAGTGAAAAATTATTTCGGAAAATCTTTTGAAAATATTATTATTAAGAATGATGTTGCTCTTTGTTTATATTTATTAAATAATGCTCATGTTGCAGTTGTTGGCGGCTCATCGTTTGGTTCCCCCGATTATTTAAGATTTTCTTACGCTGCACCCGAAAAAGATTTAATAGAAGCAATTAATAGAATAAAAACTGCTTTAAAAAAACTTGAAAATTAAATAACCTTACATTTTTTTGCAAACACTATTTACGTGGATGAAACCTCAAAATTGTATCTTTTAAGTATTCACGGTCTAAATGAGTATAAATTTCGGTTGTTATTATAGATTCGTGTCCTAGCATTTCCTGAACGGCACGTAAATCGGCACCACCTTCAACCAAATGCGTTGCAAATGAGTGACGAAATGTGTGAGGGCTAATATTTTTTTTCAATCCAATAATTTTTGCGAGTCCTTTAATAATAGTAAATATCATCACCCTTGTCAGTTTTTTGCCACGTCTGTTTAGGAAAACATGATTCTCGAATCCTTTTTGAATTTTTTGATGATTTCTTGATTTTTCGAAGTAAAATTTAATTTCGTTAGTGGCTTTTTTGCTAATTGGAACAAGCCGTTCTTTATTTCCTTTTCCAATTACTTTAATAAATTCTTCATCGAAATATAAATTTGAAATTTTTAATTCGATTAGTTCCGAAACACGCAAGCCGCAACTGTAAAGAGTTTCAATAATTGCTTTATTTCTGTGTCCTTCGGCTTTGCTTAAATCAATCGCCGAAATAAGTTCATCAATTTCTTCGACATTTAATACAGTTGGAAGTTTTCTGCCCAAACGAGGCATTTCTAAAAGTGTAGTTGGGTCAATATCAATGTATTCGCTTAAAATCAAAAATTTATAAAAAGCTCTTATTCCCGAAATCATTCTTGCTTGTGAACGTGGATGTATGCCAATTTCGTTTACCCAATTTATGAACTTTTCGAGTAATTGCAAATCAACATCTTCGGGGTTGATATTTAAAGAACTATAAGTAAGAAAATTTACAAAATGTTGAACATCTCTTTCGTAAGCAAATACTGAATTTTCGGAAAGCGATTTCTCGAGTTTTAAATATGCTCTGAATTCATTTTGGGAAATTAACCAATCCATTTTTTATTTATAAAACTTTGTCCTAAACAAAACGTTTTTGCCACAATAGAGATTAATGATTACGAATTACGGGGTTTTACTCGTAATTGTTAATTTGTAATTCGTAATTATTATTCATTAATCCTAAATTTTTCTATCTCTGTGGCAATAACATATTTTTAACAATTAAAATTTTGAGTAATTAACTGATGTTACGCAAAATTAACAATTGACTGTTGATTAAAAAATAAAATTC
>JAVHRE010000068.1:0-1209 GCA_036171495.1 Bacteroidales bacterium | reverse complement strand
CAAAAATGGTAAGAAGGTAAACGGTTGTTTTCGTAACATGTAAATGAGTTATTACCCTTGCACCGCCTGACTTTCCTTTTCCTTTTGACGCAATCGCCAATCTGATTTTATAACAATCATAGCCGATAGGAGTTCCTTTTTGTGGCTCAGTTTCAAGCGAATTAAATAAAAATTCCAGTTCGTGCTTTAGGGATGGAAATTTTTTTAATAGATGCTTGGCGTGTTTTTTAAATTTGGCAGTAACTTCAACTTTATAGTTCATTCAAAAAATCTTTAGCCGATTGCAATTTGATTTTACCTTCTTTTGCAAGTTTTACTTCTTCAACGGCTTCTTTAAAATCAGCCATGAAAGCCCTTTTATCTCTAAGCCGTTCCAGTTCTTCTAATTCTTTTTGAATTTTTTCCCAATCACGAAGAGTAAGAAGTACGCCATTTTTATGACCGTTTGTATCTGTAATAAATTGAAGATTCATGAAATTAAATTTAAGTTAATGAGCAAATTTAAGTTGCAAATCTGTTTTAAGAATATAAGCATTAAGCAGAGATTTAACGCAATGAACATCGTCTTTATGTAATGTCTGTATTTTCGTAAACATTGTTAAAAGTTCACTATCCTGAATTTTATCTTTTGCTTTTTGTTGGGCATTGCCATATATCAACTGGTCAGCAGTTACCCCAAGGGCTTCGGCTATTTTTTTCATAACATCAACAGACGGGCTAGTCAGATTACGCTCATATCTTGAAATATGAGTAGCGTGCATGTTTATCATCTCTGCCAGTTCGTTTTGAGATATGTTTTTTTCAATCCTTATACTTTTAAGATTATCACCAAAAGAAGCCATAATATTAATTATTAACAATAAATAAATCAAAAATGTTTAGCAAAAATAAGGCATTTATAACAATAAATGATTAGTTGTTGAAAACTTAAAGCATATTCGATTAGTTTAATATAGTCATAAAATATAAGTTTGTAGTCAAATGTGATTATAAAAAAGTTTTCAACATGGAAATACAAGAGATAAAACAGAAGCTGACAATAGAAAAAGTATTGAGCCATTACAGCTTGCATCCTGACAAGAACCACCGTTTAAAATGTCCGTTCCATGATGATAAGACACCAAGCTTTCAGGTCTATCCGGAAACAAATACTTGGACTTGCTTTAGTTCAAATTGCAGTGCCGGAAGTGGCGACCAGATAGATTTTAT
>JAVHRE010000067.1:0-1210 GCA_036171495.1 Bacteroidales bacterium | reverse complement strand
TTTAGTATTTATTTCTTTTCTGCGTAATTGTCTACAAGTCAGCAAACACAGGTCGGTGGCGTTTTGTATGGTTGTTACACCACGTTTCTAAAATACGCAACGGTCATTTTTGTCACTGTATAACAATTTTTCTCAAATTAGTTTTTTCTTTGTCATAGATTTTTATAAAATAAATTCCTTTTTGAAATGCGGAAAGGTCTATTTCATTTGATGTTTGCTCGTTGAATTTTGGATTATAATAAATCTTATCTCCGAGTATATTGTAAATTGACACTTCATTATTCATTAATGAATTTTCATTATTCATTATTAAATTGAACTTTCCATTATTTGGATTAGGATAGAATTCAAAATTTGATTTGCTTGTTTCTGATATTGATTCACATATCCAATTTGCAAAATAAATATTATCAATCATCCAGCCTTCTCTTGAATTGTTAGTGGAATCACTTTTAAAAGTAAATCGAACCATAATTGAATCGATGGCAAAGTTATAGCCACAACCATTAAATTGATAGACAGATTGAATCCATCCGGGTGATTTACCTGTAAAAGCTGGAATGCCGCCATTTATAGTGTCATTAATGGAATAAAAATTTTGATTATAACCTGGATACCCGTAATTTGAATTACTATTTACTAAAGAATCCAAAATAATATTTTCCCATGTAATTCCTGAATTATATGAAACTTCAATAAATCCTCCATCGTGTAAAGTATCAGTATCAAATTTATGTGTAAAAGATAAATTAAGTTTGCCCATCCACCAATTATAATAAATATTATGCAATGATAATATAAAAGAGGAATGACAATTTATAGGATAATTATTAAGTGTATCAGTGATAATACAGTTGGGTTCGCTAAAAGCGGAATCAAAAAATATTTTATGTGGCTTTCCAATCTGCCAAATGTTTTGCGCGGGAGAGTTAATCCAAAATTTTGAACTATCTAAAATATTTGTTTCAAAATTTAAATTTATTTTGGCGTAAACTTGCGCGAATAAATTAAAGCTGCCAATGCTGCTAATTATAAGCAATAAAAAAAGAATTAATTTTTTCATAGTTGCTATATTTTATTATTCGGTAGTGTCGAAAAAACACAGTTCTTAATTTAAAGTCGAAATGCGACTTCCTTTTTTTTTGAAAACTTGCGCCCAACGGCTAGCTAAATGATGCAGCCGCCTTCGTAAACAAAATTATAAAATTAC
>JAVHRE010000066.1:0-6076 GCA_036171495.1 Bacteroidales bacterium | reverse complement strand
AATCTGTGGCATATATTTGTTCTTTAACATTTTAAACTGGCTGTGTAGTTACCAATTTTTTTATAACTTGGCTTCCTGAAAAAATTGCATTTGCGAGTTGAATCTACCTTATTAAGATATTCCTTTTAAAATTGTTTTGCTTTATAAATTTTTTATTAAAATTGCATATTTAAATAAATGATTTCCAAAATTTCTATATGATTAAATTTATGTTTTTAATTCGTATTGCTCTGTATAGAAATTATTAATAGAAACAATAATAAAACAAACTAATATGCGAAACTACTATTTTATTTTAATTATATTACTGGAAATGTTTACAACAACACTTACTGCCCAAAAAACACAAATAAAAGGATTTATAAATGTTGATGCTTCGGCGGTTTTTGATACTACTTATCGAAATCAATTTACTCTCGGTCAATTTGATTTATTTATTACTTCACAGGTTTCAAATAAAATAAGTTTTATTGGTGAAACAATTTTTAAATATGAAACTAATGATAAGCATGATGATGGTTTTGAAATAGGTATAGAACGTGCAATTGTTAACTATAAGCTTAAAGATTATTTTAATTTGTCGGCAGGAAAGTTTTATACGCCATTAGGATACTGGAATAATGTTTTTCATCATGGAATAGTTTTACAGCCAACAATAACAAATCCTAAAGTTGTAAATGAAACGGCTAACGGTGGCGGATTACCTCTTGAAGATATAGGTGTTCAGTTCAATGGTGATGGAATTACAAAATTGAAACTTGGATATAATTTGATGATTGGGAATGGAATTTCTTCAAACCCAATTGAAGATTTTAATAATTCTAAATCTGTTTGCTTAAATATTCATGTTGAGCCAAAAGAAAATCTTAATTTTCATATTTCAGGTTATTTTGATAATATCTCTAAAGGAACTACAACTGTGCAAAATATTATAACAACACAAAATATTAATCTTCAAATATTAAATGCAAGTATTGCATATTGGGACGGTGAGTTACCAATTGAGTTAATTGGAGAATATTTTAATCTTAAAACAATTATGTTAGATTCTAATACAACCGCTTATTCTAATGGATATTTTATTTATTTCGGATATAAAATAAAAAAAATAAATCTTACACCTTATATGTATTATGATAGATTGATTTTAGCAAATAACGACCAGCTATTTTTTCCAAATAGCACAACTTCTTATGTTTTAGGATTACGATATGCGATTCAGCCGCTTTGTGTCTTAAAATTAGAATACAAATATTCCGAAACAAAAATATTAAATTATCAAAATAGAATTGAATTGCAGTTTGCGATAGGATTTTGAGTTACAATAAAGAAATTATTATAGAAATATATGAAAAATATTCATAAGAGTATTATTCTATCTTTAGTTACATTAGCTCTTTTATTAATTATAGGTAGTTTTAAAATAAGCCCACCGGGAAATACTTCTATTGCAGTTATTATTTGTAACGATAATCCTATTGCATTTAAAGATAATCCTGCATTGTCTGTTAGTATTGTAAAATCCTATTTTCTTAGAAAAGGAAGAAAAAAGTGGTCTGAAATGAATAAAGACATTTTACCCGTAGACAGGAAAAAAAACTGTCCGGAACGTGAATTATTTTATGTTAAAGTACTAAATAAAACTGCTTTTGAAGTAGAATCATATTTTATTGAACAGCAATATCAAAGCGGCGAAGACCCACCGCATAAGTTTTCATCCGATAAGGAAATTATAGATTTTGTTGGCGATGAAATTGGTGCAATAGGTTATATCAACATAAATTCATTAACAACTGAAGCTAAAACAAAAGTAAAAGTAGTATTGATTATTAATAATTAGAGCTTGTATATAAAATATAAACCGTTATAAACATGAAATTGCAAACAATTAATTAAAAGTTTAGAGTTAACGGTAAACCCTAAACTTTAAATTCGAAACAATAAACATTTTTGAACATATAACAATAATGATAAGCGAGTATAGAAAAAAAATTATAAAAAATCTTAAACGCAAAAATTTATTTGCACTTATTTATTTGTCAATAGTTACAATAATTTCTAGTATGCTTTATATAAATTCCATCAGAAAAATTGATAATGACGGATATATTATAAATCTTAGTGGTAAGCAGCGGTTTTTATCTGTTAATGTTGCATTATACGCTATGGAGTTTGTTCACAATTCAAATCCTCAAAATAAAGATTCTTTGAGGAGTTATCTGATAGATAATATTAAGAATATGGAATCAGTTCATCTTTATTTAATCCACGATTCACTAACAACACCCTCTCTCCATTCTCCTGAAATAGATTCAATTTATTTTGGTGCTCCGGTATTTTTAGATAAAAAAATAAATTATTTTCAGAATGAAGCATATCTTTTAGCTATGGCAAAAGATACAGAAATTACAAATGATAATCCGCATTTACTTTACTTATTGTCTACTTCAAACAATTTGCTTGCATCATTAAATCTGATAGTATATCAGTATCAAAAAGAATATGAAACAAAGATTTTTAATTTTTATGTTAAACTAACCGGTTTAACTTTTAGTTTAATTCTTCTGTATATGTTTGTAGGAATATTTATTTTTCGACCTATGACTAAGCAAATAAATCGAACCCTTACCGATTTGGAAAATAAGGAAACCGAATTACAACAAATAAACGATGCACAAACAGCTGCTAATATTGAGGCAAAGGAAAACGAACTTCAAAGAATTGCCTCTGAACTTCATGACGGATTAATGCAAACTTTGACTATTATTTCATACAAATTTGATATTGCAAGTAAAAATCATGGTCTGGAGCAGGAAAAATATTTTAATGAAACAAAGTTATTAATTGATGGTGCTATTGTCGAAACACGAAATATTGCTCATCGAATTTTACCACCTATTCTTAATCAATTTGGTATTATACCTGCGTTGAAAGCATTATCAGAACAAGTAAATGATAAGGGGAAAATTAATATAGTTTTTCAAACCTTTGAGTTAACTGAACGATTAAATAATAAAGTTGAGTTAGCTTTGTATAGAATAGCTCAGGAAGCATTAAGTAATGCAATTAAGCATGCTGATGCAAGGAATATTAAAATCCAACTCATACAACATCCCGGGTTGCTTGTATTAATTATAGAAGATGATGGGAAAGGATTTAATGTCTCAGAAAAGTCTACTGCAAAAGGTATAGGATTAACAAATATTAAAGAAAGAATAAATATACTCAATGGAACTTTAATTATTAATTCTTCTGCAGAAATGGGAACAGAAATTATGGTAGAAATTCCCTATTTTGATAAGTCTATAATTTAATGAATCTTCTATTTACTTTTTTTTACTAATTTTACATTATATAAATTAATGTTTGTCAAAAAAATAATTAAAATAAAATACTTGTTAATAGTTACATTTTTCACAAATGAAAACGATTAGAATACTTATAGTAGATGACCATGCCCTTATACGTGAAGGTATTAAAGCCATGTTATCTGATATTGATGGTTTTGAAGTTGTTGGCGAAGCAGAAAATGGAAAAGAAGCTATTGAACAAGTAAAAAAAATATCTGTGGACATTGTTATTATTGATATTTCTATGCCTTTGATGAATGGCATAGAAGCAATAAAAATAATTTCAAACGATTTTCCTACTATTAAAACTATTATTCTTACAATTCATTCTGAAGTTGAATTTATAGAACAAATTTATAAATCAGGAGCTACCGGTTGTTTATATAAAAATGCCGGAAAAAGCGAGTTCGAATTAGCCATTCAAACAATAATTAAAGGAGAAAAATATTTCTGCAGAGCATTGTCAGAAAATATTTTAAAGGAGCATTTTAAAAAAAATGAAAATAAAAATATTTTGCTCCAATTTAATGACGAGAACCCTCTAACTAAGAGAGAGATAGAAATACTTAAACTATTAGCCGAAGATATATCTAATCAAGCTATTGCCAATAAACTTTTTATTAGTTACCGCACCGTTGAAACACACCGCAAAAATATAATGCAAAAACTAAAGCTCAATTCTACTGTTGCACTAGTTAAATACGCTGTTCAAAAGGGTATTATTTCCATTTAAAAAACTTACGTATTTCATGGTATTATAAATACCAACTTATTGGTAGTGTAATTACCAACTTGTTGGTATTCACATATATTATAATTAGCTTGACTTTTGCGTATGATTTTTTTATATCAGTATAGCAAAAATTACAGATGGAAATTTTAGTTGAGAGTACTGGGAAAAATGAAAATGAAATTATATGAATGAAGATAAAAAAAATAATGTAGAAACTAATCGTAGGAACTTTTTAAAAAAGAGTTTGCTTACAGGAGGGATTATAGCTGCAGGAGTAATAGGATTAGAGAAAGTTTTTTCAAATGATGCTAAGGGTGAAAAAGTAAAAGTACTTTCAACAGTTGATGGTAAAGTATATGAAACAGATTCTTTACATCTCGAAGAATGTTGTAGTACTGTAAGCAACGAAGAAGCCCGTATAGGAATACCAAACAGAAAGTTTGTAATGGTTATTGATGAAGCAAAATGTGATGGTTGCAAATCATGTACAGTTGCTTGTCAAAAGATGCATTATACTGAATCTGACCGTGAGTGGATAAAAGTTTTTAAAATGCAAGATTCCAAAAGCACTGCTGCTTATTTCTTTCCTAAACCTTGTTTTCATTGCGACAATCCACCTTGTACTAAAGTATGTCCAGTAGGTGCAACTTTTAAAAGACAAGATGGTATTGTACTAATTGATAATGAACGTTGTATTGGTTGTCGTTCTTGTATGGCAGCATGCCCATATTCTACTCGATTCTTTAATTGGAGTCATCCTGATTCAAAACAGACTGCTGCAATAGGCAATAAGCAGTATTCGCCCGAGCAGAGTGTTCCACGAAGAATAGGAACTGTTGAGAAATGTGATTTTTGCCCCGATATGATTCGTGAAGGTAAAATGCCGGCTTGCGTTACAGGGTGTCCAATGCAGGCAATATATTTTGGCGACCAAAATGAAGATGCTGTTACTGATTCGTCAGGGGTTACCCTAAAATTTAGCCAACTTCTCGAAGATAAAGCCGGATACAGACATCTCGAAGACCTTGGAACAGAACCACGTGTATATTATCTGCCTCCTAAAAACAGAAAATATCCTGTTCCTGACATGAAATCAGTAAGTAAAATAAAAAAACCTGTGGAACAGGACATGAATATGGACATGGGAAATATGGAGATGTAATAAGCATTAATTAAATTTTAGAATTATGGCAAATGAAATATATAATCTGAACCAAGAAATAGAAAACGTTAGGGAAGACGCTCTTCGTCCTACAATAAAGTGGGGACGAAGTACTAAAATTTGGATAGGATGTTTGCTAATTGTTATGGGATGGGGACTATATTGCTATATTCATCAATTAAGGCATGGGTTAGGGGTTACTGCAATGCGCGATTATGTTTCGTGGGGTTTATACATTTCAACTTTTGTTTTCTTTATTGGTATCAGCCACTCCGGAACGCTTGTATCTGCTATTTTACGTATTACCAAACAGGAATGGAGAAGACCTATAACCCGTTCAGCCGAACTTTTAACATTTGTATCGTTGCTTTTTGGTGGAATTATGCCTATAATTGATTTAGGACGCCCCGACCGTCTTGCAAATTTAGTTATTTTCGGAAGAGTTCAATCACCGCTCATGTGGGATGTGATTTCTATTACTACCTATTTTGTAGGTAGCACTGTATTTCTTTTTCTGCCTATGATACCAGATATGGCACTATGCAGAGATAGACTTATAGTTTGCGATTCGCGTTTTAAAATATTTAAAAAGTGGCTCTATACAAAAATGTCATTAGGATGGAAAGGGACAAAATCGCAATGGCATAGATTAGAGAAAAGTATGACCATTATGACCATTATAATTATTCCTGTTGCCGTTTCTGTGCATACTGTTGTAAGTTATATTTTTGCTATGACACTTCGTCCCGGTTGGGATAGTACTGTATTTGGACCTTACTTTGTAGCCGGCGCACTTTATTCGGGTTCTGCAGGTGTAATATTAGGAATGGC
>JAVHRE010000065.1:0-6082 GCA_036171495.1 Bacteroidales bacterium | reverse complement strand
AACCCTCTGCAATATTTGCAGAAATAGAATCGGCAGCCTCAACAAATTGCCCACCTACATGCTTTTTTGCAAACCAGTCCCATTTTATAACAATGTCCCAGATATAATTGGTTAAATTAAATGCTATTTTATATGCTTTAATGTCATTCAATTTTAAATAATTTTTTTCCATTTAACAATTTAGCAATTTAACATAAAAATCGCAAACTACTTTTCATCTATCCGATAGCGAGCGGGTTTGAAATATGCTCATTATTCGTTACCGGATTTTTTTAAAAATGAAACTTGTATAAAACCAGTAATGTTTCTGGGTTCAATACCCGATAACCGTCGCTCATAAACATCGCAAATATAGTAGTAAACTCCGGGTGTAACAAGCTTTTTAGAATCAATGTCTTTTCCGTCCCAATTAATATCGGGGTTATCTGTTTGAAAAACAAGTTTTCCCCAACGATTAAATATTTTCAGAGCAACTTTTTCTACAAAACGATATGGTCCGGGAATATACAAATCGTTTTGACCATTATCGTCGGGTGTAAATATGTTTGGAAGCACATAATATGTACATTCATCAACACAAATACGAGCTTTAGTGCGGCTTTCGTTTAAAAATGAATCAATTGCAGTAATGTAATAACATCCTGCCAATGAATATTCGGGAAAATGGTCGAACGTTGTATCGTTTGCATTATTTTTTGTTCCAATAAGCAACATCTCACCATTTAAAGTTGACGAATAGTAAATATTATATCCGGTAACATCATCACAGCAGGAATGATTTGGGTTAGTCCAAACTAAATGATTGACAAACATATCACATTCAGATTTAACCGTTAAAGTTGGCGGGCAGGGTGGCGTAGTATCCATTGGTACAGCACAAATTTCCTGTGATAAGTTTATAAGTGGAGACATAAAATTCCCAATCGAATATTTACCAATAGTTTTAACTTTGTAACAATATGTATTGCCGTTTACTAAACCAGAATCAATGTATTGTGTTGTGTTTGTTGTTCCTATAGAATCGTAAAACAGTGTAGTTGGGTTTAATCTAAAAATATCGTATCTGTAATTTTGCCAAGGTACATTTTTATTGATATTTAAAATAATTTTATTGTCATCAGGAACAGGTACAATAAAAGGTGATGAGGCAATGTTTGGTGTTCCAATAAGAAAGCGATTAGTATCATTACCATTATAAAATTCAACTTTATAAGAATAAGGATTTGAACTGGTGTTGAATAAAGTATCATTAAACATTGTATCATTTATATTATTAAGCGAATCAATAAGTTGAAGTGATTGTCCCCAAAAATCGGGTGAATGGTAAATTAAATATTTATATGGACCTGGTGCTACAATTGTATCAAATTCAGTAGGTTTAGACCATTCAACATACATTTTACCTGTTGTTATATCAGTTTTAGTAACACTTACATGTGTAATAACAGGTATTCCTTTAACTAATTCGGTACAAACTTCGTTTGAGGCATAACTTTCGGCTTGGTCATTAAACACAGCGTCTATTCTGTAACAATATTCGTAACCAATAGGAAGTCCTAATCCGGCGTTGTTGTCGAGAAAATGTGTAGAGTCAACACCTGTTACAGTTCCTATTTTCACAAATCCTGTATATGAAGGAACTCCTGTTTCGCATGAGTCGGGATTCCACCCCGAAGGACCGCTTCTTCGATATATATCGTAATGCTTTGCCTGACTGCAAATGCACGAGTTCCAATTTAAAAAAACTGAATTTGTTGTAGGAGTTAAAGTTAAATTTGTTGGTGGCGGGCTTACAATTTTGATGTTAACTTGTTTTTGTCCGGCAAGAACTACATCAGAATTATTGTCTTTGGCTCTGAATATTACTAAATAAGGAAATTTAGCAACATGGGTGCAATTTGTGTTCCACACAAAGTTATTTGTTACAGTTCCATGTCCAAAAACGGTATCAAAAACTGCTGGACTATTAGGAACTTGAAAAGGACCGCCATAAGCGTTTAATGTTATTCCATCGCCGTTTGGGTCGGTTGCAAATACAGGAAAATTAATATGTGTTCCGGCTTCTACACATAAATCGGGAAGTGGAGAAATTACCGGAGGCAAATTGGAAGAGTTTACAACTTCTATTTGAATATCTCTTTCAATTTCACCGATTTTAATATAGTGTTTAGTCGGCTTATAAAAACGCCATTCTTCAATAAGCATTGCCACATTATAAATTCCAATTTGTTGTGGTGAATCCCAAATTAAATCGCCGGTAATTGCATTAACAGTAAGCGAATTACTTGCATAAGGGAAAGTATATCCAATAATAGGCAACACATTATCGCCCAAACACATTGTTAGTTTATATGACAGGCTATCATGGTCGGGGTCCCAAGCGCCAGGATTGTGAATAAAAACATTGTATAATTTTGCCTTGTCAATAGGTGGATAAGTTAATACAGGCGTGGAATTGGCTCCAACCATAGCGTTTATATTTAAAGTTGTTTTTATGGTGAAAAGTACATTTACGGAATTAGGTATATTTATAACTCCATCGTTCCTGTTTTGGTCTGACATTGATATAATGTATATTCCAGGTCCCGGATAGGTGTGTGTGCCAATATAAGTGTTTTTGTTGTAATAGTCAGCTAATAATATTTTTGATATACGAGGAATAGTTTCGGATTTATCATCACCCCATTCTATTGTTAATTCCGGACGGTCGGCTAAAGATAACGAATAAGTGTATGTAACTAAAGTTATTTCATAAGTGTATCCCGAAAGATGTCTGTAACGTATTTCACCTGCTCTGTTATGTGTGGCATAAGATAGTAAAGAAACAAAGAAACAAATTAATATAAAAAATATTTTTTTCATTTTACGATGTAATTTTAAATGAAGTTGTGTGTTTATCTAATGTATAGCCATTTTCAATATTATTAAATTTCATAATTACTAAATTAGTCATATCCGGATAATAGTCATTTAATAAAGTGTTTTCAATTTTAATAGTTTCAATTTTGCCCGAAAGTTGATATGTAAAATATAACCATAAAGCCCCTTCGTTTATTTCTTTACGTACAAATTTAAGTTTTTTTTGCGAAAGTTGGTTGTTATTAATTGTAAATTTAACATTATTTCTGATATAATTTAAAATATAATTATCGGAATTTTTTAATTCATTTGGTTTTCCGAGGTTTAACTCAATGTTGTTGTTTTTTAAAATCACACCTTGAAAATCATCTACAAAAAATTTCATCGAAATATCGAAAGCTTTATTGTTAGAATTAAAATCTATATTAGTTACCGTTACATGAACAGGATGAAAAGCGGTAATAACAATAAAGAAAGTAATTAGGGTAATATTTGTAATTATAAATTTTATGTGTTTATATTTTATTAATTAGTTGATATTTAAAGATTTGACAACTTTTTAAAAGTTGTCAAATCTATTAATGTTGGATGCAAATATAATCATTCCCTTTCCGATAAATCGGAACAAGTAGTGTGCCCAAATATTTTAGCATGTATGTTTCATTTTATAAAATTCAAGTAAAATTACAATATTTATTTATTTTTACAAAAAATAAATTTTACCGATGAACATTTTTCAATTGTATTTACATCTTGGAATAAATCATATAGCTGATTTTAGAAGTTACGACCATATTTTATTTATTACCTGTTTGTGTGCAGTTTATCTTCTTAAACAATGGAAACAAATTTTAGTTTTAGTTACAGCTTTTACAATTGGGCACACAACTTCGCTTGTTTTAGCTACGTTAAAAATTATAGTTTTTCCGCTCCCTATAATAGAATTTTTAATTCCTGTAACAATTTTTATTACAGCTTTTTGGAATTTGTTTATTAAAACTGATGGAGTTAATATTAGAACCCATTACATTAAATACATTACTGCATTATTTTTTGGTTTAATTCATGGTTTAGGTTTTTCGAATTACTTACAAACATTGCTGGGCAAAGAAAATAGTATTTTAATGCCACTTTTTTCGTTTAATGTGGGCATTGAAATAGGGCAAATTATAATTGTAAGTATAATTCTAATAGTTAGTTATATACTCACATCGTGGTTTAAAGTAGCCCGCCGCGATTGGGTTTTTATATTTTCAGGTGCGGGACTTGGAGTTTCTGCAACTTTAATGATTGACAGGTTTCCTTGGTAACAGAACATTTTTACAATTGGGCATGCCCAATTGTAAATGAATAATGATTACGAATTACGGGGTTTTACTCGTAATTGTTAATTTGTAATTCGTAATTGAATATTCGTAATTATTAATGAAACGGACTAATTTTTATTTATTACATAAAGCCCTTTTCCTTTAATAAATAATTCCAATTCCTTGTCGCTATTTAACTCATTTTGCACAAAAGCATCCATTGTAATGCCGTTTTTCTCAATTGCAGATATAAATAATTTTGTGAAATTATTAAGTTTTTGATTGTTTCTAATCCCTTTTTTAACTTCAAGCCATTCAACTATAACATTATAAAATTTTAGCTTATGTTCTTCTTTGTAATGAACAACTGGCATTGTTCCATTAATACTCACAAAATTTAACGGATATTCGCTTGGGTGAAAAATAACAAAGAACCAATGCCATATAATTATTGCCAAAGTGGCAAGAACTGCTTCATAAAAATGAATTATCTGGCAAACTTTAATTAACCAAACAGGAGCCCAGTTTCCGACAATTGTCGGAAACCAGAGAACGAGACCGGTAATTCCCATTATTAATGTTCCCCATATTAATGCCCAGTATTCAAGTTTTTCCATGTAATTGTAATTGTCAAAATCCGGCTGTTTCTTTTTTAAATGTAAATAAAACAGCATATTATTTATTGCTTGATAAATATCGCTGATTTTTGGGAATAGTCCTTTTAAGACGTCTCTTCCTCTTGAAGTTATTATTAAATATACTACATGATAAACAGATAAACTTATCATCACAACAGCTGCAATTCTATGAACCCACTGACGAATTACTTCGTCAAAACCTATATGATATAACATTTTACCAAATACGCTATTGGGATATTTTAATTGGAATCCCGAAATTGCTAAAACAATAAATGATGTAAGCAAAACAGTATGCTGAAATAACTCATTTTTTGTAAACCTCGGAATACATATTTCGAGCTTTGATTTTTTATATCTAATAATTAATTCATGATATAAAATTAATAAGTTGTGCAAAAACATCCATCCAACCACAATAACAATTAACCAAAAGTAAATAGTTCTGATTATATCTTCAATGTTTTTTGCAAAAGAAACTTGACTTACATGAGAGTAACTGTTTGCAAAAACATCAGTTGCATCTTTATGACATTTTTTGCAAGTATTTACAATGTTGTTTTTATTTATAGATGATTCGGGGCTGTCTTTTGGTAATATTTTATGAACTTCGTGACAATCAACACACATTGCTGCGTTTTTATCGCCTCTTGAAGAAGCTAATCCATGATAACTATCTTCATAATTACCGGCACTTTTATTTGAAATCCCATATCTTTCAGAAAGTAACAAGTTTTGATGACATTGAAGGCAAGTGTTTGATTGTATTCTTTTTATTGCATCTCTTTTATTTAAAGGATTTATTGCTTTCATGCTGTGTTCACTATGACAATCGTTGCACGATGGCGATTCTCTAACTCCTTTTTTTACAGCAATCCAGTGAATAGATTGTTTGTATTCTTCAACCACTTTTTTATGACATTGTTCGCAAGTATTTGGAATATTTACACTTGCAATTTTCGAATCTGACTGAACTCTGTTTTTAATATTATGCGAGCCGTGACAAGTTATACACGTTGCTGCCTCTTTTCCGCTCGCAACTATTTCGCCATGAATACTTTTTGAATACATTTTGCCTGGCATTTTTACAGCAAATGAATGTCTCTTAATAAATTCCGGATTATCATGACATTTCCCACACGTTTTTACTAAATTAGCAGGATATATTAAGCTTTTTTTACTTGATACAGAATCAATGCTATGTGAACCATGACAATCCCAACATTGCGCAGCTTCATTAATGCCTTCATATAATGATAAACCATGAATACTTTCTTT
>JAVHRE010000064.1:0-6095 GCA_036171495.1 Bacteroidales bacterium | reverse complement strand
ATGCCCCCTTGTCAAATCCCTTCGGGATTAATACCGATGCGTAACATCAGTTATAAGTGATGAATTATAAGTTGTTGATATTGTGTTACCATTGTTTTTCTGTTTTTACAAGGTATTTCTATTTATTTCTATCCGATAGCGAGCGGATTATTCCCTTTTGAAGTAAATTAATATCCTAAATTTTTAAGCATAGAAATGGCGCTTTGTTCTTTAGCAAATAATTTAGTTATATAATCTCCGTTTTCGTCAATAGAAATAATAATATGTTTTGGTGCGGGAATCAGGCAATGCTGAATTCCGCTAAATCCGCCTAATGCTTCTTGATATGCCCCAGTATGAAAGAACCCAATATAAAGTGGTTTTTCTTTATCATGTTTAGGTAAAAATATTGCATTAACATGAGCTTCTTCGCTGTAATAATCTTGGCTATCGCATGTTAATCCTCCTAAAAACACTCTTTCATAGGGCGAATCCCAATTGTTTACTGCCAGCAAAATAAAACGTTGATTCATTGCCCAAATATCCGGTAAGGTTGTCATAAAAGAACTATCAATTATATCCCATCGCTCACGGTCGTTTTGCTTTTTTTGGTCTAAAATATTATAAAGAACTGCTCCACTTTCGCCAACAGTATATGAACCAAATTCAGTAAATATATGTGGTTCTGCTACATCAGCTTGTTCGCATAGTCTTTTAATTTGACTAACTATTTCTTCAGTAATATACTCATATTCATAATCAAAGGCTAATGAATTTTTAATTGGGAAACCACCCCCGATATTTAAACTATCTAATTCGGGGCATATTTTCTTTAATTCAATATAAATCGAAACGCACTTAGTAAGTTCGTTCCAATAATAAGAAGTATCTTTAATGCCGGTATTAATAAAAAAGTGAAGCATTTTTAATTCAAACTTCTTGTTCTTTTTTATTCTATCGTTATAATAATCAATTATTTCGTTATATCTAAAACCCAACCGCGACGTATAAAACTGAAAACTTGGTTCTTCTTCGGCAGCTATTCTTATTCCTATTTTTGATTTTACTTTAATGTTTTTTTCATAGTATTCGAGTTCGTTTTTATTATCAAGAACGGGGATAGTATTATGAAAACCACTATTTATTAATTCGCAAATGTATTGCATGTAAAGAGGTTTTTTAAAACCATTACAAACAATATAAGTATCTGTATTAATTTTTCCACTTTCGTATAAGCGGTCAATAATAGGAATGTCAAATGCGGAAGATGTTTCGATATTAATGTCGTTTTTTAAAGCCTCTTCGATAACAAATGAAAAATAAGAACTTTTTGTGCAATAGCAATAAAAATATTCGCCATTGTAATCAGATTTTGCAATAGCTACATTAAAAAAACGCTTAGCTTTTTGAATTTGCTCAGATATTTTTGGTAAATAAGATATTTTTAAAGGTGTTCCGTATTGCTTAATAATATCCATTAAAGGTATATCGTGAAAATATAACTCGTCATCAACCACTTTAAATTCATCTTGCGGAAATTCAAAAGTCTGTTCAATCAAATCAATGTATCTTGTCTTCATTTTACAAATGTAAGTTAAACCAATGAACAATAATTTTACAAAGTAAGTAACTTAGATTATAATTTTTGGCAAAAGTAAATAAAATTAAAAATAAATAATATGATTAATGATTAATTAATGATTAATGTTTAAAAAAGTTCAATGTTCATTGTTTCATTGTTATACTTTGTCATACGGTTGTTAATACATGGTCATACCATTGTGTTACCATTGTTTGACTTTGTTTTTCTAACTTTTAACTTTACTGAGTTATTAAGTTATTTTTCATTTTCAAATCTTCAAATTGATTCATTCTTCTTACTTTTAAAGTATCTTTGCACAATTTGGTAAGGTAGATGATTTCAATTTGGCTAAAAAATATATCTATTGTTTTTAAAGGAATTTTATCATTTATAATTTTCTTTATTGCATCACTTTATATGACAATTATTGGAATTATCCCACTATCAACAAAAATCAAAAAAATAAAAACATTTTACACAAATCAATTCAAATGGTACGCTAAAGTATTAACCAAAACGCATTTTAATATTAAGGTAAGATTAATAAATGATTTTAATGAAAGGTTCGAAAATCCTGCTCTTATTGTTTGCAATCATCAATCATTGTTTGATGTACCTTTAACTATGGGACTTTTTAGTTGTCTATTTGTTGTTACAAACAATTGGCATCATTATTCTCAGATACGCTCTTTAATTGAAAAATTTGTTGATTTTTTGCCAGTAACAAATGGCATAGAATGGGTTGCAGAAAAATCACAAGAGAAAGTTTTATCTAACACATCAGGTATTTATTTCCCGGAAAGTGACAGAACCAACAACCCTTTTATTTTAAGATATCACAAAGGAGCTTTTTTGTTAGCATCAATATTACAAATTGATATTATTCCTGTTGTTATTCAAGCATCAAAAGAAATTCTTAATAATAACTGGTATTTTTTTAAACGCGGCACTATTAAAATTTATATTGGAAATAGAGTTAAAGCAGTTGTAAATAACAATGACGAAATAAAGGCGCAAGCTAAATCAGTATGCAATTATTCAAGAAAAATATATACAGATTTGCAAATCAATAATTTATAAAATAAATGCTCGTTCTTTTTTTTAAAATACTGCTATTTGTTATTGAATTTACTTTTACAGTTGTAATTATAATTTCATTTTTAGTTTATGTTTTTCCACCTAAGGTTAAAAACAAAAAAATTAAAAAGCACATAAGAGAAGAGGTTGCTAATAATTCATTTAAGTGTGGAAAAAATTGGCTCCGCAAAAACAGAAACAATTTATTCGAAATGTATATTGAAGGAGATGCTTATGAAAGAGGATATTATGCAGGTAAATTGACGAAGGAACTTTTTGAATATCAAGAAAATGTTTTTGTAAATGATTTAAAAAACAAAGTGCCAAGTAGTATTTTTAGATTTGTTATACAGATAGCAATAGGAATAGTTAATAGAAAGCTCAATAAACATATTGGAAACGAATATTGTCAGGAAATTTATGGAATTTCAAAATCGGCTTCACGAAAGTTTTTTTATTTGGCTCCTGCATATTTGAGGATTTTAAATTATCATGCAGCACACGATATTGGACATGCTTTGCAAGATAAAAAATATGTTGGCTGTACAGCTTTTTCGGTTAAAAACAATTTGTCAGATGATGGCAATTTATTAATTGGCAGAAATTTCGACTTTTATGTAAACGATGAATTTGGTAAGAATAAAATAGTTGCATTTTATAATCCACAAAGCGGTTATAAGTTTGCAATGGTTACTTGGGCTGGAATGATAGGTGTAGTTTCGGGAATGAACATAAAAGGGATAACCGTTACATTAAATGGTGCAAAATCTGATATTCCCAAAAAATCTGCCACTCCGGTTTCGATAGTTGCCCGTGAAATATTGCAATATGCAAGTAATTTAAAAGAAGCCATAGATATTGCAAACAAGCGTTCAATTTTTGTTTCGGAATTAATAATGGTAAGCTCGGCATTAGATAAAAAATCTATAATAATAGAGAAAACTCCTTATAAAACTGATGTTTACGATTCGCAAAACGATGATGTTATTTGCACCAACCATTTTCAAAGCCAGAAATTAAAAGATGAAAAATCTAATGTTATTAATATTAATGAAAGTTCAACAATGTACAGATATAAGCGTGTAAAGGAATTGTTAGATATGGAATGTCCTTTAAACGCTGAAAAAATGGCTGAAATTCTTAGAAATAATAAAGGAATTGCAAATGCTGATATTGGGTTAGGCAACGAAAAAACTATAAATCAAATAATTGCTCATCACTCTGTGATTTTTATTCCCGAAAAATTAATTATGTACGTTTCGGCACCACCACATAATTTAGGCGAATATATGGCTTACAATTTAAATGAAATTTTTGCAACAGCTTCAAATAAATATCCATCAAATGAAATTGACGTTCATACTATTACAATTTGTAATGATAAATTTCTTTTATCGGGAGAATTTAAGAAATATGAAGAATACAAAGCAATTATAAAAGAATTGCAAGTAAAAAAAGAGCAAAAAGAGCAGGAAGAAAATATTTTTAACAGACTGTGTGAATTAAATCCCGAATATTACTTGACTTATACAACTATTGGCGATTACCTTTTTCATAACAAAAGATTTGATGAAGCAATTGTTTGGTACGAAAAATCGTTGTTAAAAGAATTTTATCATTTAATAGAACGCCATAAAGTAGAAAAACAGATAGTTATGTGTAAAAAATAATTTTGTTTATGGAATTTTCGTGTTTTTTGAATCTAATTTTCAAAATTAATAATTTAAAAAAATCACGATTATGGAAGCAACAAATTTTTTAAACAGCACAAAGAAACAATTAAGTTTTTTATTAAAAACTACGTTTCTTGTTATCTTATTTTTATCAGCAACATTATATACAAATGCTGAAAATAAGGAAGTTATAATTAAATCTAAAATTGATAAAGTAACTGTGTTTTTATCATCTGCACAGGTATTTCGTTCGGGAACTTTATCAATAAACACAGGAACTTACGAACTTATTTTTGATGGAGTTTCACCATTAATTAATGAGTCGAGCATTCAGGTAAACGGAACAGGTAATTACACAATATTAGATGTAAAGCACAGAATAAAACCTGTTTTACCTGTCGAAAATGTGATTCCTGTTAAAATAACAAAGGACATTAAAATTATTGAAGATTCATTAACAGCTCTTAATTTTGAAATTGACGATTTCACCAGCCAGTCAGATGTTCTAAAATTTGAAAAACACCTAATCGAAACTAATAAAATGTTAACCGGCGGAAGCGATACTATTCCCGAAATAAAAGAAGGTTTTACATACATAAGAGCTCAACTTATGGATATTAATAAAAAACTACTCGAAATTACAAAATCATTATATAGGTTAAATCAGAAAAAAACGAAAATGGAAGTTCGCTTAAATTCATTAAAATCATACAATTCGCAAGTTAATCCAGTGAAAATCGAACAACCTAAAAATCAAGTTGTTATAACAGTGTTCTCAACAGCACAAACAACTGGGAAATTAGAAATAAGTTATTTAGTTAGCAATGCCGGGTGGTCAACTTCCTACGATATTAGAGCCGAAGGAAACACTCAGCCTTTAAAATTAATTCAAAAAGCAAATATTCACCAAAATAGTGGCGAAGATTGGAATGATGTAAACTTAACATTATCTACAATTACCCCAAATATGAATAACATTAAACCCTATTTGCCTGCCGAATATCTTAGTTATTACGTATATAGAAATGCTAATAACGAAGATATTTCAAAGTATAAATCTGAAAAGCAATCGTCAGTGATGTCCGAAGTTGCCACTGGAGCTACAATGGATAAACAGGAATATTTACCGGCTCAAACTTCGGCTAATTTTACGCAAACAGTACAAACGATGACAAATGTAGAATATTCAATACCTTTAATTTATTCAATCCCGTCAGATGGTGAAAATCACGTTGTTGCAATTCAAAATTTGAATTTAAAAACTGAATATATGTATTATTTAACGCCAAAAGTTGATAAACAAGCATTTTTGATTGCAAAAATTACTGATTTTGAGGAATATGAATTGATGCCCGGTACTGCAAGCATATTTTTTAATGGTAGTTTCGTTGGCTCAACATCATTAAATACTTCCGAACTATCCGATACAATTGAACTTGCATTAGGTCGCGATAGAAGCATTATTGTTGAACGTAAAAAACAAAAAGAAGACACCAAAAATGTTATAATTGGAACAAGCCAAATAAAAACAATTACATATTTAATTAACTTAAAGAACAATAAAGCAAATTCAATAAATGTGATTTTAACCGACCAAATTCCTGTTTCAAACGATAAAGATATAATTGTAAAACCATTAATTACAAAAGGAGCCGATTTAGATGAAACTACAGGATTATTAACATGGAAGTTAAAATTATCGTCAAACGAATCGAAAACATTAAAGTTAAGCTATTCAATTGAAAGCAATAAAAATAAACCACTTGCAAATTTGAATTAAAAAA
>JAVHRE010000063.1:0-6099 GCA_036171495.1 Bacteroidales bacterium | reverse complement strand
AAAGTTAAATAATCTTATCGGTATTTATTACCCACAAATCTTACATTTATTTTTCACTATCTTTGTAATGTTTTTGTCATTCTGAACGATAGTGAAGAATCTATTAATAATTTTCAACTTGCAATATATTTATGCGGTTTAAATATTTATTATATATTTTATTAATAATTAATGTTCTATGTGAATACACAAAAGCTCAAAAAGCCGATAGCACTACTCAAATTGTAAAATTATGGTCGTTCGAAAACGCTTGGAACGGTATGCAAAAAGAACAAGCCGATACTGAAATTACAAGCTATCAGAATTATTTACCACTTCGAAATAATTTTATTTCAAATCTTGGCAACAGCGGTTCAGCAACATTTCCACTTGTGTACTCGTCTGAAGATAAAGAATGTCCGTTGTTTTATAAACCTTTTGAAATTTATTATTCGGCAGATAGAAATGTTTTTTACAACACACACAAGCCATATACAAGAATAAATTTTGCTACCGGAACATCGAAAGATAAAGGCGAACAATACATTAACATATTGCACACACAAAATGTAAACAAATATTTGAATTTTAGTTTTAGAGCCAATGGACATAATGCTACGGGTTACTATTTAAAACAGGAAAACAGAAACAACAGTTTTCGGTTCTCATCAAATTATTTGAGAAATAAATACAAACTACAAGCATATTTTAATATCGAAAAATTTAGATTGGTCGAAAATGGCGGTATTTCGAACGATAGCTATATAATTGATTCACTTTATAAACCCGAAAATTTAAACGTACGTTTAAATAATGCCAAAAATACCGTTGTTTTTCGCGAAGGTTTTTTTCATCAAATAATTTCTTTAATCGGAAAAACTGATTCAACCGATACTGCCAAAATTAAATACAATAGCATTTTTGAAATTCAATCTACAACACGATACCAATGGTTTAAAAAACTATATACCGACGTGCCTTATGGCTATTATTCAAATATTTATATTGACAGCACAGCAACAAAAGATTCTACACAATCCGTAACTTTATTTCAAAATTTATCGTTGATTTTAACCGAAAATAATCCACTAAAAACAGCGTTTTTATTAGGATTAAATTATGACCGAAGAAATTATTACTATTATTATTCCGACACAATATTAAATAGTTATGGAATACAAGCTTCTGTATATAAAACAAATGGCAAAAGATTTAATGGATATTTTACAATGGAACAATGGTTAAATGGTTATTTAAAAGGAAATAACAAAGTAGAAGGAAAGATTAGTTATGGGTACAAACATTTTAGAGATTCATTGCAATTTGTTTTAAATACAGGATATTCTACTAAAAACGTAAATTATTTTGAAAACCATTATTATTCAAATAACTTTAAATGGAATAATAATTTTGTAAATTCAGCTTTTTCATCTTCAACGTTTTCTTTTAACGACAAATTCTTTAATGCCGGATTTTCGGCAAACTTTTATACTGTAAAAAATTATGTTTATTTTGATACTTTGGCACTGCCAAAACAACAAAATCACACTATAAAAATAATGTCGGCAACATTGTACAAAAATTTTAAATTCGGTCATTTCCATTTTAATAATCGTGCAGTATTTCAGCAATCGTCAAACGATAGCATTTTGCCATTGCCAATGTTTGTCGGGGTTCATTCGTTTTTTTACCAGTTTTTAATATTTAAAAAGGTGCTTAACGTGCAGTTTGGTACAGAAGTTTTTTATTTCACAAAATATTTTGCACCCGAGTATGTGCCAGCTACATGCCAATTTGCACTGCAAAACGAAAGAAAAACAGGCGGTTATCCATACATTGATGTTTTTTTGAATTTTAAATGGAAACGTGCAAGAATATTTTTTAAGATGGAACACGTAAATTATTCGTTAATGGCTGCAAATTATTTTACTACACCGCATTACCCTCAAACCCCAAGAGTTTTAAAATTTGGAATTTCGTGGAATTTTTATGACTAAAGTTAAATTTTTAATAATACGGTTTAGTTCAATTGGCGACATTGTTTTAACTACGCCCGTTATTCGTTGCTTAAAACAACAGGTTGAAGATGCCGAAATTCATTTTTTAACAAAACCACAATTTTCATCAATTCTAACATCAAATCCATTTATTGAAAAAGTTTTAACACTTAAAGAAAATTTTTCGGAAACGATTTCAGAAATCAAAGAAGAACGATACGATTATATTATTGACCTTCATAATAATCTGCGAACCAAAAGAATAAAAAGTAGAGTTGGAATACTAAGTTTCAAGTTTAATAAGCTAAATATTGAAAAATGGTTGTTGGTAAATTTTAAAATAAACAAACTTCCTAATGTACACATTGTTGATAGATATTTGGAAACAGTTAAACTTTTTGAAGTTAAAAATGATAACAACGGGCTTGATTATTTTATTCCAAAATTTGATGAGGTTGACTTAAATATTTTACCTGATAATGTAAAACCGGGATATGTGGGCTTTGTTATAGGAGCAAAACATTTTACAAAAAAATTTCCAACAAATAAAATCATCGAAATAATTAATAAAATTAATTATCCTGTTGTTTTGTTGGGAGGCAAAGAAGATGTGGCAGAAGCCGAGCAAATAATTACCGACTGTAAAACCAAAAATGTTTTTAACAGTTGCGGGAAATTTAATATTAATCAGTCGGCATCACTTGTAAAACAAGCTAAAGTTATTGTAACAAATGACACCGGATTAATGCACATCGCAGCTGCGTTTCAAAAACCAATTATTTCGCTTTGGGGTAATACGGTTCCCGAGTTTGGAATGTGTCCATACATTAAAAACGAACTATCCGATATAGTTGAAGTTAAAAATTTAAAATGTCGCCCATGCACAAAAATTGGATTTAAAAAATGCCCTAAAAAGCATTTTCGGTGTATGAATAATTTAGATAACAACGCGATAATTAACTCAATTAAAAAACACTTTGCAGAATAGAAGAAGAAATAAATTGAAATATAAAACAGAAATAAGTAGAAATACATTGAAATATAAAAAAGGGGAAAATTCAAATTATTATCAAATAAATAAAAACAATGAGTAATCCAAACAAATTATTTCTATTTGTTTCAATATGTTTCTATGTATTTCAATATGTTCCAAACATTTAATACAACATGAAAGATTTACAAAATATCGAAATAATGTCGCCAGTAGGTTCTTACGAAAATTTAATGGCTGCTATTCAAGGCGGTGCTGGCTCTGTTTATTTTGGTGTTGGTAATTTAAACATGCGTTCAAAGTCAACTTTTAATTTTACTATTGACGATTTAAATAAAATTGTAACAATATGTAATGAGCACAATGCTAAAAGTTACTTAACTGTTAACACAATAATTTACGACAACGAAATTACAGAAATGCAAGAACTTATAATTGCAGCAAAAAAAGCTGGCGTTACTGCAATAATTGCAAGCGATATGGCAGCAATTGAATATGGAATATCTACTGGAATTGAAATTCACGCATCAACACAATTAAATATAAGCAATTATCAAGCTGTTAAATTTTTTGCAAAATATTGCGATGTAATGGTACTTGCACGCGAACTTACTATTGAGCAAACTGCTGAAATATGCAAAAAAGTTAATGAAGAAAATTTATGCGGACCCTCGGGCAATAAAGTAAAAATTGAAATATTTGTGCACGGTGCATTGTGCATGTCAATAAGTGGAAAATGCTATTTAAGCTTACACGAAAACAATCATTCAGCCAATCGCGGGAGTTGTTTGCAAAATTGCCGTCGTGGATATACGGTTACCGAAAAAGGAAGCGTGTATCAGCTCGATATAGAGAATGAATATATAATGTCGCCAAAAGATTTATGCACAATTCATTTTTTAAATAAAATTCTTGATGCTGGTGTTAGCGTTTTAAAAATTGAAGGCAGAGCCCGTGCGCCCGAATATGTAAAAATTGTAACAGAGTGTTATTACGAAGCTGTAGAAGCATGGGAAACAAATAATTTTAACGACGAAAAGATTGAAAAATGGCTTGCTAAACTTAAAACAGTTTACAATCGTGGCTTTTGGGAAGGATATTATTTAGGTGCAAAATTGGGCAAATGGACTAAAAATTACGGTTCGTCGGCTACTAAACGAAAAGTTTATGTTGGCAAAATAACAAATTACTTTAAAAACATTTCGGTTGCCGAAATTTTAATTGAAACTGGCGAAATAGCAGTAAATGACAATATTTTTATAATAGGTCCATCAACAGGTGTTGTTGAATATAATGTTACAGAAATAAGACTTAACGATAAATCTATAACTAATCTTGTGAATAAAGGAAATGTTTGTAGTATTGCATTAAATAATTTAGTTAGAAGAAATGATAAAGTTTATAAATGGACTGAAAACATAATTTAATTATGGCAGATGTAAGAAATCAAAAAATATTAATAGTTGAAAACGAGTTTTCGTTAAACTCATTAATTGCCATTAAATTAAAAGAAGGTGGATTTTACTCGCAAAGCGTTTATTCGGGAAACGAAGCTAAAGAATTTATTAAATTAAACCCCGACTATTTTGCAATACTCGATTATGGTTTAGATGACATTAATTGTGAGCAACTAATTTTTGAGTTATCTGAAGAAAATATTAAATTTCCATTTATAATTATTACAGGACACAGCAACCAAAAGCTAATTGTTAAAATGATGCAACTTGGTGCTTATGACTTTATTATAAAAGATGTTGGATTTACAGACTACTTGCCTACGCTTTTAATAAAATCCTTAGAACGTTACGAATCGAAAAAGAAACTCGAAGATTATCAAAATGAAATAATTAAAAGCGAAGAACAGTTTAGAAATATATTTAACAATATTCAGGATATTTATCTTGTAGTTTCGAAAGATTTTATAGTAGAAGAAATTAGCCCATCCATACAATCAATATTAGGATTAGAAAAAGAAAATATCATTAATCGCTACGTATCAGAATTATACGTGCTTAGCAGCAATTGGAAAAGACACTATCGGCAATTTCTTAAAACAGGCATTTTAAAAAATGCTGAAGCATTAGTAAAAACAAATCCAAATATGGCATCTAAAATTTGTCTTATTAATGCAAAAGAAGTTTTCTTTTCTTCGGTAAAGCAATTTAAAATTATTGCAACCATTCGCGATATTTCGGAGTACAAGAGATTAGAAAACGAACTAATAACAAAAACAATAAAAGCCGAAGAACACGAGCGAAAAAGAATTGCTGAAAGCTTGCACGATGATTTGGGACCACTACTTTCGGCAGCTAAACTTTATATAAATTTATTGAAAGATCCGGAAAAAAACATTGAAGAACGAGACAAATTAACAAGTTCTGTTTCAGAAATAATTGACCAATCAATTAAAAACATCAGAATTACTGTAAATACACTAATGCCCACAATATTAAATGATTATGGACTCGAAAAAGCATTTCAAGCTTTTGTAAATAAATTAATATTAAATGTTAAAACTAATATAAATTTTAACTGTAAATTAAATCAAGATAGATTTGGTACAGTAATAGAATCAACCATTTATCGTTCGGGAATTGAACTTATTAATAATGGCATTAAACACTCTTGTGCAACTAACATCGAACTAAATTTAGAACAAATTGAAGATTCTTTATGGTTAAAATATTCCGATAATGGAATTGGATTTAATATTGATGAACAACAACTTCCCGAAAAAGCACATGGCCATGGATTAGCAAATTTAACAAATAGAATTAAAACTCTTCATGGAAAAATTTTAATAAAATCAATACAGGGCAAAGGCACTTCAGTACAAATTTTATTTGTTTTAAGTAATATGTACGATATATAACTAACGTTAAGGAGACTTCTAAAAATACCAAAATCGTCATGCTGCCCTTCGTCAAACTCAGGATATTTCAGCATCTCATAACAACCTGATAATTAGATTCTGAAACAATCTTGAACTTGATTCAGGACAGAATGACGTAGTGCTTGATTTTTAGAAGTTCCTTTAAGGGCACCTCTAAAAACTGTTCCGTCATTCCCCTCCCGTAGTCATTCCCGCGAAAGCGGGAATCTCCCGAAGACGGGAACGACAAATAAACAGGG